>JAAHHL010001486.1 GCA_010672185.1 Caldora sp. SIO3E6
GTATTTTTTAGTTCAAAAACCTTGCACTTTTACCAGAAAATTCCTCCTGAACTCTTAACTTATTACTTATTACTTATTACTTATTACTTCAAAACCCGCGTCAATCGACTTGATGAGGCAAGCCCTAATTGGGCAGTACCGATGAAAAAATTTCACCACTAGGTGATGAAAGTAGGAGCACTCCTGTTCCCTGTTCCCTACTTTCAAATCAGGAAACAGGAGGCAAATTTTGAATTTTGAATTTTGAATTTTGAATTGCGCGTAGCGCTATACCAACTCAATCGCTTCCAACAGAACCTCGAAAGAACCTACATCGAAAAAGAGAACAATATCTCCTTGAAGTTGCAGTTCCTCAATATCAAAACGGGCTTCAGCCAAAAGCACAGTTGCTTGATCATGGTTATTTTTGAAGGGCAATAGGTTGTCAATAGTATCTTCTGTATAGCTGGGAACCGCATATTTCAAAGGTTGGTCTAGCATATTGCTAATAGACCCCATAACGCCGTTGAGGAGAATATTGCCAACTTCGCTGAGAGTGCCAATTTTGAGAGAATCCAGGTCTGGGCTGCCGGGTTCTTCACCAGTAAGAACAGCAACTAAGGTGGCTGCGCTCTCTGTGGGGAAGACTAGTTCAGCAGTTCCCACAAATGAGCCACCGAAGTCTAATTTCACGGTGGAAAGCTGCTCACAGCCAATACGTTCTCCTAACTCCTTTTGCAACAACTTAGGTGATAAAAACTTGACTACAGGAATTTGCAACCGGATGTGAAATTCAATCATCTCATTCAACATTCCAGCAGCCTGACCAACACCAATATTAATTAACTCTTTAACAGCATCTAATTGGTCAGTTGTTAGGTTCACAGGGCTTCTCTCCTATTTGCTACCGAGAGCTTTTTGTATTGCATCGCAGATTTCCGGTGCTTTAGGGGGCTTACGCAAAACCATAACTGCTCCTAACTCTAAACATTGCTGAGTTACACTTTCCTGAATATCTGCTGATAGAACAATTACCGGAATCTTTGACTCTTGCTCACGCAGTTTCTGGAGAACTGTAAAACCATCTACTTCTGGCATTAATAGATCCAACAAAATACAGTCAGGAGAATTCGTACTAATCATCTCTAAGCATTCGCTTCCATTCGCAGCTTCGATAGTTTCATGTTCATCTTGCTTTACTGCTTTGCGAATCATCCGCCGCGAAAATGCTGCATCGTCTGTAATTAAAATTAAAGCCATATTTGAGAGATATGTTGCTAATTTGTTTTATATTTTCTCATATCTGATACCATTTTTCTGTAATCGTGACCCACTCAACCGATATGGAATAAGGCTTTTGGCTGCTCAGTTATTTCCGCCGTGCTGCATTAGTCAGTTACGGGGAGCTAAGGTAAAGAAAAAAGTAGAGCCACTGTTAACTGCCGACTCAGCCCAGATTTGCCCTTGGTGGCGGTGAATAATGCGCTGTACTGTTGCCAACCCCACACCAGTGCCTGCAAATTCAGACTGAGGATGGAGACGTTGGAAGGGAGTAAATATTTTATCAGCATCACACGCATCAAAGCCTACACCATTGTCGCGCACGAAGTATACTAATTGCTCACTTGCTAGTTGTCCTCGTTTCTTGGTTTCGTGATTTTCGGCAAGGGGTTTCTCCCAAGTATTGCTTGGAGAGTAAGCAAAGGCATCTGAGGGTGAGGGAGAATAGTGAGTGGCTACTGGCTTAGGCTTGTTCCTTGCCAAAGGATAAGCACCAAACTCAATCTTGGTTATTTGTTGTTTGTTCGTATATTTCCAAGCATTTTCTAACAGGTTTTCCAGCACTATCTTGAGCAAAGGCTCAGAGCCTTGAA
>JAAHHL010001487.1 GCA_010672185.1 Caldora sp. SIO3E6
CCAGGGATTTTCCACAACAATGCCAGCTTTTTGAGCCCATTTGATACATTTCCTTGTACAAGACTTGGCTTATTAACAGCTGAAAGCTTTGTCTGGTAAAGCTTGCGTACTAATTCAGCAAGCCCTACTTATTACTCTCGAGAAACTAGAAATGACAACGGGATAGCTGAATCCCTTGATATGAATAGTTTCTGACTTCTTTTTAGGCAAGGAAAACTCTTATTCCTCCTGCCTCCTGCCTCCTGCCTTCTGCCTTCTAATGCTTATTACTTGTTACTTATTCAACAGACCCTATTTAACCTACCGCATAAGGGGTAAATTGGCGTTTAAAAGAGGAACGAAAACCCAAAACTATATCTGAAGTAGGCACACCCAAATCAACTAACCTTTGAGCAACAGAGTCTTCTGTCCCATTATATTGAATCCAAATTTTGCCATCCTGAATATCAAAATGCATCACAGGGCCAAAGATCCGTTTATCTCCTTGCCAACCAACATAAGCCAGTTGATAATGGTCATGTTCGAGGTCAAAGATTAACTCTGATTTGACCGTATCAGTAGTGGTTGCTATTTGGGCGTGTTCAGTTAAAATATCCTTGATAAATTGTCGATATTGTTCTATTTTATCCATTGCTTAATTTCCTCCAAGTTGGCATTATAAATGATAAGCTTGACTTGGTATAGCAGTAGCCAGGGCGGTTAAGGCATTCTCAGGTAAGGAAAGTTAACAAGGGGCTTAAGCCCCTTGTCCTAATCGCCTTGGCGGTTGCTATAACGTCTCAGAGCCCTTTGAATAAAAGGAAGTTGAAAAAAATCTTCATAAGTTTCAGTGGGAATAGCTAAGTAAAGAATTCGCTCTACTTCTTGCTCTTCCAGTGCTTGCCAATAATTGAGATATTGCCCCAACGCCGTATGAAAAGCGCTGATATCTGAGTCTCCAATAAAGCTTTTTATTTCTACTGCAATTTTCTCTGCATCTCTTTCTGCGGCGATGGTACTTTCTGCTGCCAAATCAATCTGTAACTTGACTGCTTCTGAGATGCGTATCGTGAGAGGATCGTGAGTGATCTGCCATCCATCTTTGATTAAGGCATGTTTAACCTGTTGATGGAAAACGTCTCTAGCCATTATAGATACTTTTCATCTGGATTGGATTTAACTTTATTTTATATAACAATTATTATTTGGATGAGTGCGATCGCAGATTTTATAGTGGCGTAACGTAGCAAACGCCACTTTACATTTTCTGGTAGTCGTCTACTCAACGTTGCTGCCAGCCAGATATTATTGCCATCAAAATGTTTGCCATTGGGTGGTCTATTGCCTCTTTGAATGCTTCAGTACCTCCTGATTTGGGTTCTTCAGGAGATATTATGCTAAATTATCACAAACACAATCAAAAAATACTGCTGCACAAGAATTTTAAGCATTGTGCTCTCATTTAGAAGAAAAAACGCATTATCAAAAAGCTCAAAGCCATACAGGATAGTAATCTTAGCCAATAAAAACTAATAGTTTAGCATAATATGTCCTGAAGAACCGAAAGGTTTGCCTTAAAAAATTCTGTACTGATGAGGATTGCGTCACTGAGATCGGTGCCCTTCATGAATACTCCACTGAGGTTAGCACTATTCAGGAACACACCGCTAAGGTTAGCATCCATCAGAAGAGCATTACTAAGGTCATAATCCATCAGGAGAGCCTTACAATGATCGTAACCGCAAAGTGGTGCGTTACGCTGCGCTAACACACCCTACTGCCGTGACCCACCTAAAATAGTGCATTAGAAACTGGTTTTGAAGTAAAAAGTAACAAGTAAAAAGTAACAAGTAAGAAAGAACTAGAAACCAAA
>JAAHHL010001488.1 GCA_010672185.1 Caldora sp. SIO3E6
TGGTGAGGAAACAGTGTTAGCTGCTAAAGGACGTCACGACCCTTGCGTTTTACCTAGAGCTGTGCCTATGGTAGAAGCAATGGTTGCCTTAGTTTTATGCGACCACCTACTACGTCATCAGGGTCAGTGCTGTACTTTAAAGCCTTAGATACCAATGGAAACCAGTTCTTCCTCTGAGTTTGTTGTCCAATTTTGGGGGGTTAGAGGTAGTGTTCCCGCTCCTGGGAAAGATACAGTCCGTTATGGCGGTAATACCTCCTGTATAGAGATGCGAGTAGGTGGTAGACGCCTCATTTTTGATGGCGGTACCGGTTTGCGGATGCTGGGCAAAAGCTTACAGCCTAACTTACCAATTGAAGCTGATTGGTTTTTTACTCACTACCACTGGGATCACATTCAAGGTGTGCCGTTTTTCTCTCCAGCCTTTATTCCTGGCAATACCTTTCATATTCATGGAGCCGCACCAGGAGGACTATTATTGGAGCAACATTTTAGTGAGCATGTTCTCCACTTGAATTCTCCTGTACCTTCTCACAAAGTAAAGGCAAATTTAACCTTTGATGACTTAAAATTTGGTAAAAATATAATTACCCTTGACGATATTACTATAGAAACTGCTCCTCTTAACCATCCCAATGGTGCGATGGGCTATCGGGTAACCTGGCAAGGGCATTCTGCCTTTTACTGCACAGATACAGAGCATTTCTCCGATCGCCTTGATGAAAACGTATTACACCTAGCTCGTGATGCTGAGGTAATTATTTACGACGCTATGTATACAGACAAAGAATACCATAATCCGAAATCTCCCAAGGTAGGTTGGGGTCATTCCACCTGGGAAGAAGGAGTAAAAGTAGCCAAGGCAGCAGGAACTAAGCATTTAGCTATCTTTCACCACGAACCGAATCACACTGATGACTTTCTGGATCAGTTAGCAGTAGAGGTAAAAGATACCTTTGAAGGAGGCTTCATCGCTCGTGAAGGGATGATTTTTTCAGTGATGCCAGAAAAGTAGGTGTTAGGTGTTAGGTGGTAGGTGGTAGGTTAATAATGGGTTTTCTACGTGAATGCACCCCCTCATCATCCTCTCGATATGGGAGAGCCACTTTTTTCTAAATTCTAAATTCTAAATTCTAAATTCTAAATTCTAAATTTTGCTGTACAGACTCCCGCTATAATCTCTATGTGACAATCTGAAATAGTATTATTTATCACAATAAATGAAAATTCTGAGCAACCTACTGTCTCAACCAGCTAAACCTCCTCGAATACAGAAAAAACGCCGGGGTATTGAAATCAAATCTGAACGTGAAATCGAGATTATGCGGCAGGCAGCGAAAATTGTTGCCAAAGTGCTCAAGGAAATTTCTGAGATAGTTGAACCGGGGATGACAACTGCTGACTTGGATGCCTACGCCGAAAAGCGCATCCGTGAGATGGGTGCAACACCTAGCTTTAAAGGTTACCACGGCTTCCCAGGTTCCATCTGCTCCTGTATCAATAACGAAGTTGTCCATGGTATTCCCAGTCACAAAAAGGTAATTCGCAATGGTGATGTGGTGAAAGTTGATACTGGTGCCTACTATGAGGGATTTCACGGGGACTCTTGTATTACCCTGGGAATCAATCAAGTGACACCCCATGCTGCTAAGTTAATTCGTGTAGCAGAAGAAGCTCTCTACAAAGGAATTGAACAAGTTAGAGCCGGATCTTACTTGCTGGACATTGCTGGGGCAATTGAAGATCATGTTCAAGCTAATGGCTTTAGTGTAGTAGAAAACTTTACTGGTCATGGTGTAGGTAGGAATTTACACGAAGAACCTTCTGTTTTTAACTTCCGCACCCGTGAGA
>JAAHHL010001489.1 GCA_010672185.1 Caldora sp. SIO3E6
TCACTTGAGGTCAAAGAAAGCAGTGGTTGAGTTTGCCGAGCAGCTTGGCATACATCCTGGAATTGTGGTGGGGCGATTACAGCATGATGAGGTGATTCCAATGAGCTGGATGAATGACTTAAAATACCTTTTTCAGTGGATGATTACCCCTATTCATCAGCAGCCAGGGGATGATTTTGACCAGGCTGCACAGTACGTGCTGGAAAAGAACAAGGAATTGTATGAGCGGCTTGCTTGATGCGGTATCTGACGGTTGAGGAGGAAGAACAGAAATGATCACTCTTGAAGAAAAACTCAAACAGTTTACTCCCGAAGAGCGAGAACAAATATATGCTCGTGCCGAAGAAATGAAAAAAGAAGTCCTCATCTTAAAAGCGGTGCGTGTGGAAGAAACTGCTGTTCCAAGCTTAACTCTCCCCTAAACCGAGATACCAATAAATCTTTGGAGATTCGGACATTGATGCCAATCAGCATAATCGTTGCCACCAATCTCCCATATTCTTGTCAAACCTAGCTTCAGTGCCTCCCTTTCGTGAGGCTCCAATCTTTTCTGGATGTCTGAAATTGCACGATCTGTAGTATACATAAAGGAGTCGATGCAATCGAATTTCTTATCTTTTTCGTATTCAATCAAGATTGGATAAAAGTAAAAGAGAATATCCTCAACTTCCATAAACGGATAAATCCATCCATAGTAATCAAATTCTTCCCGCGTCACATCTTCAGGTCTATTGTGATTGATTGGTAGCTTGGCGTGACTTTCATCTCCGTAGGAATCTAGTATTTCTGCCATTCTAAGGTCAATCTTAGGTGGAGAGAATTTAGATGATAAGTCGTAGACTTCCTTGTATTTCATGAGTGAACGGCAAAAGAGCAGCACATCACCAATTTAGCCCCAAGTTTAACTCTCCTGCCGCCTCTGTGGTGGAGCTGGAACGATGATAAGCTCACCAAAAATTTCTAACTATTCGTTAGACTCACAACGGCAATCCCATGTCCTGCTTACGTTTGGCTATTCAAATCAGAAAATCATGCAGGGCAAAGGAAACCTTGCTCCTCTATCCTGCATGGCTGTGATGCCTTAGTACTCAGACGGGAGGTGTAAAACACCATTCTGGAAGTAGAGTTTTACCCGTTTTAGCGGAAAGTCAGTGAAGGGAATGTCTTGTGTAACCGCAACATTCCCTTCGTCCCGTTCACATACCAGCCTTGCTGAACGGTCATCATTGACCGTCAGCGTCCAGAACTGGAACTGCTGAAGCATTACATCTTGGCTTACTCGTGGATCGGTTTGCCAAGAGGCAATCTCATCAATCAGCCAGTAAGCTTCCCCGCGCTCCGCCAGATATTGAACGCCGTCTGTGTACTGAATCCCCATCCAGTGCTGGTGGTAGCAGCTCGTTCCCACGAACTGAGCTAGATCAGCTTCTTTCAGCTTCTTTGGTGCAATAGTCATAAGGCATTGCCCTCTTTCACAACAGAGAGTTCCTGCAATCACAGGTCATGCCGATGAAAAAAACCTATGGCTATTAACCACAAAGCCTTTTCCCCGCATGGTTTTCTGACCATTAGCAGTAGCCTTCTACTCACACCTTCATTCGTGAGAGTCAGAATAGCCATCCTAGTTCATGGGTTCAAGGGAAAGTGGAAAGGAGAGGGAAGCAGTTTTCTGAAATTTTTTTACACTGAGGACAGTGGAGCGCAAGTTAAATCAGATGTCAAAACACTTTAGTGAATGTGAGCACGAATTAGTAAAAGAAGAAACCGGTTGGATATGTAAAATATGCAACCAACATTGGCAAAAAAGACCCAAGGCAAAATGTCCTGGGTTGCCGGTCTATTCTAACA
>JAAHHL010000149.1 GCA_010672185.1 Caldora sp. SIO3E6
AGAATAATTATTTGAGATGTCTATTCAGAGTATGGTCATTCTCGGCGGTCTCTTGCCTTACCTCTAGGTAATACGGAAGTTACCCCCATCATTACTAAGATTAAAGCTGCGCTGCCAGATGGAGGAGTAATTTTCAACACCCTCAACGGTGACAGCAACGTGGCTTTCTTCAAGCAGATGCAAGGTGCAGGCTTGGGTCCTGACAAGTATCCTGTAATGTCAGTGAGTATTGCTGAAGAAGAAGTTCAAGCCATTGGAGTAGAGTATCTCAAAGGTCACTATGCGGCTTGGAACTACTTCCAAACCGTAGATACCCCAGCAAATAAAAAATTTGTTGAGGCATTTAAGAAAAAGTACGGTAAAGACCGAGTGACTAATGACCCAATGGAAGCTGGTTACATTGGGGTTTATCTGTGGAAGCAGGCAGTAGAAAAAGCTAAAACGGCGGATGATCTAGATGCAGTGCGGGAAGCAGCCTACGGTCAGACTTTGGATGCTCCGGAAGGTAAAGTAACGATGAATGCTAACCATCATCTTTCCAAGGTAGTGCGGATTGGTGAGATTGGGGAAGATGGTCTCTTTGAAATTGTCTCTTCTACTGACAAGGCAGTTCCTCCTATACCCTGGAACCAATTTGTAGCGGAAACTAAGGGATATGCTTGTGATTGGTCTGATACCGCCAAGGGTGGAAAATATAAGAGTGAAGAAAGCTAGCAACAACTAGTTTTCCAGTCATCACCAATTGATAATTGATAATTGATAATTAATCAATCTGGTTTAAAGCCTCTCCTTTTAAGGAAAAAAAGTGCTCTTTAGATTTCCTTATATTTAATCAAGCACGGTTTTAACTTTCTTGTAATTATCCATTATTCATTATCCATTATTCATTAATAGACTGTCCCAACAACCAAGAGAAGGAGCGTGCTAGAAGGACTTTTAGGTAGTTTATTTAACGGCATCAGTATTGGTGCAGTTTTATTGATTTCGGCACTAGGTCTAGCGATTGTGTTTGGGCTGATGGGTGTGATCAACTTAGCTCATGGTGAGTTGATGATGCTGGGGGCCTATACAACTTTTGTGGTGCAAAATGGCTTCAAAATGCTGGGGGAATCTTGGTTTGAAGTTTATATTTTCTTTGCCCTAATTGCTGCTTTCTTCGTCGCCGGTGCCGTCGGCTTATTGTTGGAGAGGGGGGTAATCCGCTATCTCTATGGACGTCCTTTAGAAACTTTGCTGGCAACTTGGGGCGTCAGCCTGATTTTGCAGCAGTTTGTCCGCAGTGTAAATTGGGTATTAGTGATTGGAATTGCCCTGTTTTGTCTGTTGTTTTTCGGAGGACTGTCGATTCTCTCTCGACGCCGGGATATTGAGCGCATGCGTAACTGGATAGTGACAGTAATGTTACCCCTATCCTTAGGTATTGCGATCGCGACTGGCTCATTCTTGGGTCAGACCTATAAACTAGCAGTAACTAAGCCTTGGTTTGGTGCTCAGAACGTAGATGTGACAGCACCTAGTTGGCTGCGGGGTGGTTTGCCCATAGGTAACTTTCAACTGCCCTACGCTCGCTTGTTTATTATTGGCTTGACTATCCTTTGTGTAGTTGCTATTTACCTGTTCTTGCAACGTTCAACCTGGGGTTTGCGGATTCGTGCCGTTACCCAAAATCGCAGTATGAGTTCCTGTTTGGGAATTCCCACTCAAAAGGTAGATGCTTTAACCTTTGCTCTTGGTTCTGGATTAGCAGGGGTTGCCGGTTGTGCCATCAGTTTACTGGGTTCAGTTGGTCCGAATACTGGTCAAAACTATGTTGTTGATACCTTTATGGTGGTAGTTGTCGGCGGTGTGGGGAAATTGGTAGGCACAATTGTGGCAGCTTTGGCAATCGGTACAGTGAATTACACCATTGGTTCGGGAATACTTGCCTTAGCATTTGATCCAGAGAAGTCGAAGGCGTTATTCGATGTTTTTACTTTCTTTGCTACCACCAGCATGGCAAAGGTAATGGTATTTGCTCTAATTATTGCCTTCCTACAAGTGCGACCTGGAGGGATTTTCCCACAGAAAGGACGCAGTGTTGATGCCTAGGGTGGAGGGAGACGCGGGGACGCGGGGATGGGGAGATGGGGAGATAAGGGAGATAAGGGAGATAAGGGAGACAAATGACAAATGACAAATGACAAATGACAAATGACAAACAACAAACAACAAATAACAAATGACAAATGACAAATGACAAAAAGCGAAGTAAGTTGCTGGTGGAGGGAGGAGTTGTTGTTGCGATCGCGCTGATTCTGATCTTCTTGATGCCAGCTATTCTTTCGGAATTTCGTCTCAATCTCTTGGGGCGGTTTTTAGCTTTAGCGATCGTTGCCCTGGGTATTGACTTAATTTGGGGCTATACTGGGTTGTTGA
Organism: Caldora sp. SIO3E6; assembly: GCA_010672185.1. Taxonomy (GTDB): domain Bacteria; phylum Cyanobacteriota; class Cyanobacteriia; order Cyanobacteriales; family Coleofasciculaceae; genus Caldora. Next base: position 2,416 of record JAAHHL010000149.1, read on the forward strand.
GTCTGGGTCATGGTATCTTCTTTGCTCTAGGAGGTTATGCTCTGGCGATGCATCTGCAATTAGCACCGCTGGAAGCTGGTAGCCTACCGGAATTTATGGGACTCTATGGAGTGGAGAAACTTCCCTGGTTTTGGGAAGCATTTGATGCTTTTGGTTTTGCTGCTATTGCTGTTATTCTTATTCCTAGTTTACTAGGAGCTGTATTAGGCTATTTAGTATTCCGTAATCGTATTAAAGGTGTTTACTTTTCTATCCTCACCCAGGCGGCAACTATTGTTTTTTTCAACTTCTTTAATGGCCAGCAGAAACTCTTCAATGGTACAAATGGTCTGACGAATTATGAAACTATACTGGGAGCAGATGTTAATAGCAATCAGACTCAGTTTAGTTTCTATGTAATAACAGTACTGCTGCTAGGGATCTGTTATGCTCTGTGCCGTTGGCTCACTAGTGGTCGTTTTGGACGCTTACTAATTGCGATTCGTGATGATGAGAGCCGGGTGCGCTTTACTGGTTACAATCCTACTGGTTTTAAGGTTCTAGTGTTTGCGATTTCCGCCGGTTTAGCTGGTATTGCGGGAGCGATGTTCACCCTTCAGACGGGGATTATTTCCCCGAAAGCAATGGATATTGCCTTTTCGATTGAAATGGTAATTTGGGTAGCAGTGGGGGGTCGTGCCACTCTGGTAGGAGCGGTATCAGGGGCAGTGGTGGTAAATTTTGCTAAGAGCCTGCTGAGTGAACAATTTCCGGATATCTGGTTATTTTTCCAAGGAGCTTTGTTTTTAGTGGTGGTAACGGTTTTGCCTTATGGGTTAGTGGGGTGGTTGCAATCTTTGTTGAGAAGCCGTAGGCAAGTGTTGACTTATCCTAGCTTGGAGGAGGATCCTTTGGTGCAGCAGGAGAGGGAAGATTTAGGGTAGTTTTTAAGGAACCACACCAGGCACAGAGGACACAGAGGAAGAAGAGAGGATGAGTGGGAAGATTCTGGAGATTAAGAATTTGACGGTGAGCTTTGATGGGTTTAAGGCTCTCAATGATCTTAATTTTAGTATGGATGTGGGAGAGTTGCGGGTGGTAATTGGTCCGAATGGTGCTGGGAAGACTACATTTTTGGATACAATTACCGGTAAGGTACAACCGACAGAAGGAAAGGTGTTATTTAAGGGGCAAAGTTTGCAACACCTCTCAGAACATCAGGTGGCTCGTCTAGGAATTGGTCGTAAGTTCCAGACACCTCGAGTCTACCTGAAACTGACAGTCCGGGAAAACCTGGAACTTGCCTGTAATCGGCATAAAAATGTCTTTGCTGCTCTGTTTGGTAGATCTTCGGCATCTGAGCGTCGAACTGTGGGAGGTTTGTTGGAAACTATTGGTTTAATCCCCAAGGCAGAATTAGCAGCAGAGTTACTTTCTCATGGAGAAAAGCAACGACTGGAAATTGGTATGTTAGTTGCTCAGTCGCCGGATTTGTTATTGGTAGATGAACCAGTGGCGGGTTTGACGGATGAGGAGACGGAAAATGTGGGAGAGTTGCTCCTGGCTCTGGCGGAGAGTCATTCCATTGTGGTGATTGAACATGATATGGAATTTGTCCGGCAGATTGCACGGAAGGTGACGGTCTTGCATGAAGGTTCCGTACTCTGCGAAGGTAGTATGGAACAGGTACAGAATGACCCTCAGGTGATTGAAGTGTATCTAGGACAAAGACCATCAATTAGCTCTCACCAGCTAAAAATGCTGCGGATTGTTACTGCTATGGCTTGGTCCGATGGTAGTCTAGCTGATGAAGAAATAGAGGTAATGTTATCCCGCTTTAGTAAACTATTTGCTACTGATGTTGAAGAACAGCAACAATTGCAACAGGAACTGCGGGATTATCTAGCACAAGATTTAGATATTAATGAGTTGGTTGCTGAGTTGGAAACTCCTGAAGAACGGGAGCTAATTTTGCAGCTGAGTTATGAAGTGATTCAAGCTAGTTCCCGCACTGCTGATGAACCTAAGATTAATGAGGATGAAGCTGCTGCTTACCAAAAGTTGGTGAAGCTTCTAGATTTACCGGAAGAGGTGGTGAGGAGAATTGGGAATTGAGAATTGGGAATTGGGTATTGGGTATTGGGAATTGGGTATTGGGTATTGGGTATTGAGAATTGGGTATTGGGTATTGGGTATTGGGTATTGAGGGATTAGCCACGCTGGTGCTGTAAGCGATCGCGTAACTCCACAGAGTTATCTTGCTATAACCTTATATAAGGAACCACAAAGTCACAAAGTTCACAAAGGTAAGGAAGAGAGAATCTAGCACCAGATCAGGAACATTTCAATCTGGCTAAGGCTAACTTAACCTTCCCATTACTAGGATGAAACAACTGCTGATGTAGAGCACTTCGGTAAGCTTGTTGAGCACCAGCTACATTCCCTAAAGCTTCCAAGGCTTTCCCTTGCCAGTAATCGGCAGTAGCTGGATTAAATTCCTTGAGTTCTGTTGCTCGTTGAGCTGCTTCTGTCCACCAGTGCTGACTACTAGTATGATCTTCTAGTGCCTGATAAATTTCCCCCAGCCACATAGCTGCAGGTACAGATGATAGGTAACTACCTTGGGATGGTAATTTCTGCCATCCTTGCTCTAGGGCTACCAGTGCTTCCCGGTGTCTCCCTGCTAAAGCCAGTACCCGCCCATGACGGAACCAAGCCTCAGCTAGATCTGGCTGAAGTTGTGGTGCTTTGGCAGAAACACGACACCCACGCTCTAGATCCTGGAAGCTTTCTACTAGCAGTTGTCCTACTCTTGCCCAAACACTCCAGCATTCTGGAAAACGCTCTAGCATATCCTCGATTAGGGGTTCTAAATGATTGAGTCTCCCCGCATCGGGAAAAATCTCGCACAGTGCCAAATAGATGTCAGGATGGTTGTGATAAATGGTGTAAGCCTGAAGCATTGCCTCCGCTGCTGCCTTGGCATTACCAGTTTGGTAGAGGCATTGAGCATAGTAATACCAGCCTTTGGAGTTATCAGGGTGCAACAGTGCAAATCTTTGTATCACAGCTACACCTCTTGCCCACTCCCCTTGTACTAGGTGGTATAGCGCTAGGCTGTGATAGGCATCAGCATTGTCAGGAGCTAGTTGCATAGCAGTTTGCATTAGCTCTTGTGTCTGGTGATCCTCTTTACCGTAAACTAGCCTCTGATGGCAGCGATGATCCACCATCCGTTTGAGACTTAAGAAATCATTGGGGGCTAGCTGTAGTGCTTGCTTAAGCCGCCGCAACCCTTCTCGAAAGTTCCCCAATGCCAAGAGGGGATCATAACTCTTGCGTAAGGCAACAATATCATCTGGATTGATTGCCAAAGCTTTATCAAAAGCTCGCAGAGCTTCAAAATGAGATTTTTTCTCCAGGTAAACTTGTCCTAAGGCGTGCCAATGAGTTGCATTTTCAGGCTCTAAGGATGCCGCTGACTCAAATTTCTTGACTGCTATTTGAGGGCGACGGCGACAAGTTTCTACCCAGCCAGTCACCTGGTACAGAGTGGCAATATTGGGTGACAAGGGTAGAGCGCTCAGATAAATTTCTATGGCTTCAGACTCCCTACCCAGCTGGTGCAAGATATTCGCTAGTTGCAACCGTGCTTCTAACAACTGGGGCTGCCACTCTAGCACTCGGTGATATTCCTCAATCGCTTGCTGCCAGCGACCTCTACTATATAGTAGCTGTGCTAATTCTAAACGTTTTTGACACCACTGGGGATGTTGGTGTAGATACTGGCTCAATGTTTTGAGCTGGGTATCTTGTCTGATGGGTTGTTTTTCTAATACTAAGTTTGCATTCATCTGTTGTTTATTATTCTCCTTGCCCCTTGGCTGTGCTTGATTTCATCAACAAAAGACTAATACTAACCCCAGCTACTACCTGACAATGGTTCCTTGGGAAGGGAAAAAGGAAAGAAGAAAAAATCTTCCTCCCTAATGTATACATCTGTGCCCCGAGTAATAATATATATATCTGTGCTCCGAGTAATCCTTCCCGAAAAACTACCTGAGTATCAATTCCACATTTAACTGAAGGAACTGGAAAAGGACAAAGGGAAGCGGCGAAAGGATTGGAATCATCTGTCCTTTCCCCCTTTGCCCATAAAGTTCGTGCTGAACAACTGATTCAAGTTTGACCTTTAGTACGAATTTGTACAACCTAAGTTTAGGGACTTAAGATCCTAAGTTTAGGTTTTTTATAATCAACTGAGCAAATCGATTTATAGTAAGGGCTTTAGCTACACTAAGATTCAAATCGCTTCTACAGCCGACTTCCTTAACTTCGGAAAATTTGCTTAACTTAGAAAAAGTCCTTCCTTAACTTCGGAAAATTTGCTTAACTTAGAAAAAGTTCTTCCTTAACTTCGGAAAATTTGTTTAAGTTAAGAAAATTCTCTAGGAAGTTCTCTCATTGTGGGTTTGAACGGGGTGGAAAATCTACTTTTCTGTTGTTCCTCATTCAATTGTTCCCACCAACTTTCGCGTTGCTAAGTAGGTAGGTGGAAATAAACAGCAACTATGTTACAAAACGTAAATACGGCTCAAGCCTTTACAAATGACCAATGACAAATGACGACCTTGACCAGTTAACTTTAATATTGCCGATCTACTTACTCTTTTTTCCCTACACCCTACACCCTACAACCTACACCCTGAATACTTTTCAAGTATCTTGTCACCTCTTGAGGTTATAACGTTAAGTCAGTCTGCGGAAATATCATGTTAAGACTATAGGACAATGAGACAGATGAATCGAGCAAAATCTAAACGTAGGCGAGGCGTCGTCTTCACATCTGAAGGATTAGCTAAATTCCAAGAGGCAAAATCCCGCGCCGAATTTGAGGAAAACTCGGGTAAACGCTATACCCTCGAAGAACTGAGCAATTGCACTGGCTTAGCTATAGATACTCTGATGAAGGTACTTCAAGGTAAGAAGGTTGATAAGCAAACCTTCCACTGCTGCTTCCAAGCTTTTAATTTGGTTCTAGAAGATAGTGATTATTGCTATCCTGAGGACATTGAGGAGTTAAACCCCACACAAGCCGCATCAAACCCCAAGCTGGAATTCCCTGAGGGTCAAGTGCCTCTAAATTCAATATTTTATCTAGAGCAGCCTAAGATAGAAACTGAATGTTATCGGGCAATTGTACAACCGGGAGCCCTAGTCCGGATTAAGGCTCCAAGACGGATGGGAAAAACCTCATTGATGGCGAGGATTCTCGATCAAGTAGCGGAGTTGGACTATCGAACTGTACCTTTAAGTTTGCAACTAGCAGAAAGATGTGCTTTCCAAAGCTTGGATAAATTCTTACAGTGGTTCTGTGCTAGCGTCGGTCTAGGGTTAGGATTGCCCAATCGGGTAGAAGACCATTGGGATGATCTGTTTGGTAGCAAAATTAGCTGCAAAATGTACTTTGAAGGTTATTTATTAGTTCAAACAGAACAACCTTTAGTGCTGGGTTTAGACGATGTGGATCGATTGTTTCAATACCCTGAACTCGCTGACGAATTTTTTGGACTGTTGCGAACCTGGCATGAGGAAGCCAAAAATCGGGATATTTGGAAAAGACTCCGGTTAGTTGTAGTACACTCCACGGAAGTTTATATTCCACTGAGTGTTAATAAATCACCATTTAATGTAGGCATACCGATTGAATTGCAACCGTTTACCAATGAGCAGATACAGGATTTAGCTAAGCGGCATGGATTAGATTGGTCAGAGCAACAGGTAGAGCAACTGATGGCACTAGTGGGAGGAAATGCTTATCTTGTGAGGGTCGCACTTTATCATATTTGCCGCCAGGAAGTCACTTTAAAGCAACTATTACACCAATCCTTTGATTCAGCCCAAGCAATTTACAATGAACATCTACGACAACAATCATTGCACCTCAAACAGTATCCAGAGCTAGTAAAAGCTTTTGATAAGGTCATAACTACATCGAAGGCAGTAGAGTTAGACTTAGTACAGGCATTCAAGTTGCAGAGTATGGGGTTAGTCAATCTCCAAGGCAATCAAGCAAAGCCCAGTTGCCAACTGTATGCTCAGTATTTTCGTACAGAAGGTGGTAGGTGGTAGGTTGTTTGTCATTTGTCATTTGTCATTTGTCATTTGTCATTTGTCATTTGTTGTTTGTTGTTTGTTGTTTGTCATTATTCCCAACTCTCCATTCGACCTTCGACCTTCGACCTTCGACCTTCGACCTTCGACCTTCGACCTTCGACCTTCGACCTTCGACCTTCGACCTTCGACCTTCGACCTTCGACCTTCGACCTTCGACCTTCTCCATTTTAGTAAAAATGTCAGATAAAATACTGGTTGTAGATGACGAACCTGATTTAGAAATTCTGATCCGCCAGAAATTTAGAAAACAAATCCGGCAAAAGCAACTTCAGTTTACTTTTGTTCGCAATGGGTTGGAAGCGCTGGAGGTGTTGCAAGCTCAACCGGATATAGATATTGTATTAAGCGATATCTATATGCCTAAAATGGATGGACTAACTTTGCTAACTAAGCTCAAGGAACTACACCCCCTCATCCAATCAGTAATTATTTCTGCTTACGATGATCTGGGAAATATTAGAGCAGCAATGAATCGCGGTGCTTTTGACTTTTTAACTAAGCCGATTAATCTTCATGATTTGGAAATTACTACCAGCAAAACCCTCGATCATGTGCAGCAGATGAAGGTGGCTTTGGAGCAGGAAAGTTTAGCAAGGCAGGCTCAAACAAAATTATTAAATCACCTACAACAAGAAGTCACTAAGCGTCAGCAAATTGAAGAAGTACTGCGCAAGAGCGAAGCCAAACTAGCTCAATTTCTAGACGCTGTGCCAGTTGGGTTGTTTGTATTTGATAAGTGGAGCAGACTTTACTACGTCAATCAGACAGCACACAAATTACTAGGCAAAGATTTAGTGGTAGAAGTCACTGCTGAACAACTGCCAGAAATTTATCAAACTTATTTAGCAGGAACACAGCAACTATACCCTACTGATGAACAACCTATTGTACGAGCTCTGAAGGGTGATAGTGTAACAGTTGATAATTTGGAGCTCCACCAAGGAGATAAAATTATCCCTTTGGAAATCTGGGCAACGCCTATTTTTGATGACAAGGGTGAAATTGTTTATGCTATAGCCGCTTTTAAAGATATTACTCAACGGAAACAGGCAGAAGCGGAACGGCTCCAGTTTACTCAAGAGCTGGAATTGAAAAATAGGGCTTTGGAACAAGCAAAAAATAAACTAGCTGAGTCTAACCGCACCCTAGAGCAAAAAGTTGAAGAGCGGACTCAAGAACTCTCACAAACCCTGGAAATTCTTCAAGCTACCCAGGCAGAACTTATGCTAGAAAATGCTCTACTCAGGAGTACCCAAGAAGCCTCTACCTATGACTATCAAGTTGGAGGTAGTTTGCCGATGGATGCTCCTACTTACGTAGTTAGATCTGCGGATCGCCATCTTTACCAAGCTTTAAAGCTTGGGAAGTTTTGTTATGTCTTGAATTCACGGCAGATGGGCAAATCTAGTTTGCGAGTCCAAATTATGAATAAGCTACAGGCAGAAGGCTTTGCCTGTGCTGCTATTGATATTTCTGAGATTGGTAATCGGCAGCTCACTTTGGAACAGTGGTATGCAGGCTTGATCTACATGTTAGGGAGTAGTTTTAACCTGTTAGATTACATTGATATCCGTAGTTGGTGGCGGCAGCATGATTTCTTATCACCAGTGCATCGTTTAGGTGAATTTATCAATAAAGGATTGCTAGAAAATATTGCTAAAAATATAGTTATTTTTATCGATGAAATTGATAGTGTTGTTAACTTGGATTTTGAAATTGATGATTTTTTTGTACTAATTCGTAGCTGTTTTAATAAACGGGTTGACTATCCTCAATACAAACGCCTTAGCTTTGTCTTACTGGGGGTGGCTACTCCTACTCAATTAATCCAAGAAAAAACTCGCACACCTTTTAATATTGGTCAAGGGATTCAACTAAAGGGTTTTCAATTACATGAAATAAAACCCTTACTTCAAGGCTTGAACGAGAAAGA
>JAAHHL010001490.1 GCA_010672185.1 Caldora sp. SIO3E6
TGCGCCCCTACTGGGTTGGGAAAGGATGTTTCAATTTCCGATAAGAATTAGGGATTATTGAAAAAGTCGAATAAGGATTTGGGGATGGAAACTGTAGGGGCGCACCGACGTGCGCCCTTATTGAATGCCCCCTTATTACCTACACCCCCGCTTCTATTTTTCCCATCTATTCCTTTGACTTTCGGGTTGGAAAGGTGGTATCCTTTTACATAATGGAATAGTTGTGCGCCTGTAGGGTCTGGGAAATAATTAGGGCTTGCTGAATAAGTCCATTGATCCGGGTTTTGAAGTAATAAGTAATAAGTAATAAGTAATAAGTAAAGAGTTCATATCGCTTGCTGCATAAGTTTTTGAGGTAAGTTGACGATGGCAAACTACCCCGCTCACCCACATGCTTTTTTTTCTTATATTCGGAATTTAACCAGGGATTTCCCACAAAACCGTACAAGGTTTTTGAGCACATTGATGCAATTTCCTTGCACTTATTTCGCAAAAAAATGATTGAAAGGCTTGTCTGGTATGACTTCTACACTTATACAGCAAGCCCTAATTATAGGCAAAATAACTGTTCGACAAGTTTTATCTATAGAATAGTAAATGGAAACAAGGAGCTTAAGCCCCTTGCCTCAGCTTAGGTGTAAGCGATCGCTCCTAAATTCCCAATTCCCAATTCTAAATTCTAAATTCTAAATTCTAAATTCAACCTTCTCAATTCCCAAGTTTAAATTCATCAAACTTCCCTACCCCGGATGCTGCCTCCCTAGTATCAAAGCGATAACTGCTAACTGTGCCAGTACCAGTGTCCAAGATACTAAAAACAGTGATATCGTTACTAGCAATATAAGGTAGGGGTTGCTTATCTTCCCCAAACAGGGGTGATAGGTTAGGCATGACTGGCTCTAAACCATTAGGATCCCCCACCGCAGTATAATCTTCCTGATAACCTTCTGGTACTGAACGTTCTTTGTTGCCCGGATAAGCAGCACCGTAGGTATTACCCACATTAGAAGATTCTAAAAAATGCATTCCACTAGGACTGACAAAACGGTTCCACAGATGGGAGTGACCATAGAATACTAACTGTACTTTGGCTTTTTCCAGCAAAGGTATCACATCACGAATAATGTAATCCTTAGCCTTGGGATACTCATAACGCACTGCTTTAATCTTGCCCTGAGCATCCCGTTCAATTAGCTGCACTGGGTCAGTATAAGCTGGGACAATATTATCACCGAGAGTATAAGGTGGATGGTGAAACATCACTACTTTATACTTGGCTTGTTGAAATTCCGGACTAGTTAACTCTGACTGTAGCCATTGATATTGCAAGCTGCCGGGAGTAATTGGCTCAAAGATATGTTGCCCATACCCCCATTTATCGGGATCGTTGAAATCCGCTTCCCTTTCCCGATATCTACCCTTAGCATCAGCCTTCAAGCTAGGAATTCTCCAAATATTAGTGATGTACAACACTACTAAACGGACATCCCCAAAGGTAACAGCATAATACTTCTTACCCCCTAACTGGTTTTGAGGTAAGGTAAAAATTTCGTTGTAGGTATCAATATTAAAGGAATTATTTTTCAGCCAAGTTTGCTGTATATTTAGGTCATTCTGGGGATTTAAGGTTTGGGCATTATTTTGATAAGTCTCTTGGGCAAGAGCCCGGGGAAAAGGGTCATTGAACTGCTCTTTTAAGTCCCTATCCCCAGAAAAACGCCCCATTACCTCATGGTTGCCGATGGCAGTAAACAGTGGTGCATGTTGAATTAGCTCACCCCCAGTATAAGTAGTTTTAACCCCAGCTTTCTCTAATTGGTAGTTCCCACGACCTTGAAGGGCAGGAA
>JAAHHL010001491.1 GCA_010672185.1 Caldora sp. SIO3E6
CCTCCGCTCCTCCGCTCCTCCGCTCCTCCGCTCCTCCGCTCCTCCGCTCCTCCGCTCCTCCTCTCCTCCGCTCCTCCGCTCCTCCGCTCCTCCGCTCCTCCGCTCCTCCGCTCCTCCGCTCCTCCGCTCCTCCGCTCCTCCGCTCCTCCGCTCCTCCGCTCCTCCGCTCCCCACTCCTTTTTTCGCTCACCCCTTATCCCCCCTCCTCCCCCAGTAACTGCTTTTACCGATAAAATATGAATTAAGGTAAAAACAGTGGATTCAAAACTAATGGGAATATTTGGATTTGGTAAAAAGTTAACCTTGCCTACTGTGGAGGAAGCATTACCGGGAAGGACACAGGCAATGCCAGTTCCTGCTACTCACTATGTCAATGGTAATCCTCTCCAGCCTCCTTTTCCCGATGGATTAGAGACTGCTATGTTTGGTATGGGGTGTTTCTGGGGAGCAGAGCGCAAGTTTTGGCAACTCGAAGGAGTGTTTACTACTGCTGTTGGCTATGCTGCTGGAGTAACGCCTAATCCTAACTATCGAGAAGTTTGCACTGGGATGACGGGTCATAATGAAGTAGTTTTGGTGGTTTTTGACCCCAAAGTGGTGAGTTATGAGGAAATCCTGAAAGTCTTTTGGGAAAGTCACGATCCCACCCAAGGTATGCGTCAGGGTAATGATGCTGGCACTCAGTATCGTTCTGGGATTTATTTATATTCAGAAGCCCAAAAAAAACTAGCGGGCGCTTCGCGAGACGCTTATCAGGAAGCTCTGAAGGCAGCTGGTTATGGAACTATTACCACTGAAATTATTGAAGCTCCTCAATTTTACTACGCAGAGGACTACCATCAGCAATACCTTGCCAAAAACCCTGGGGGCTACTGTGGTTTAGGTGGAACCAAAGTGGATTGTCCCGTTATGGTTAAGTAATTTTTGTTTGTTGTTTGTTGTTGGTTGTTGGTGAATTGGGAATTGGGAATTGGGAATTGGGAATTGGGAATTGGGAATCGGGAATTGGGAATTGATCTCCCTTGTCTCCCTTGTCTCCCTTTTCCCCCTTGTCTTCCTTGTCTTCCTTGTCTCCCTTGTCTCCCTTACCCCCCCATCTCATGGCAAAGATTAGTGGCGTTGAAGATTATTGCCTATCTATATAGTGACCCTTTACTAGAACCCCCAGCAGACTCTAAAGTTTGGGGTTTAGAGGTAGATGCAGTATATCAAGACTTGGGAGGACGTCAGCAGCTGCAACAATTGCTGGCTGATTGCCAAAACCAAGGAGCTGATTATTTGTTGATTCGGCGTCTTGAAGAATTGGGAAACTCTATTGAGGAAATTAGCGATCGCCTCACGCAAATCGAAGCTATGGGGGTTGCTATCATTGCGACAGAACAATCTTACAGTTCTGCTCAACTCCAAGATGCTGCTACCAGCACTAAAGTTAGGACAGATTTACTAAAACTGTTACAAGAAATTAATAAAGAAGCCAACAGTCGTCGCCTCCGTCAAGGACATGCTCGTAATCGCCTTAAGGCTTTGCCCCCACCAGGGAAGGCTCCCTACGGCTATCGACGTGGCAAAGACCGTTACCTCCTAGATCGCTCTACCGCACCCGTAGTTAAAGATTTTTTTGAGCGGTTTCTGATTTATGGCTCCTTGCGCGGAGCAGTTCGCTATCTAGAGCAAAAGTACGGTAAGAAAATTTCAGTCTCTACAGGACGTCGTTGGCTTACTAACCCAGTTTATCGTGGAAACCTGGCTTATCACAACGGTGAGGTGCTCTCTGACACCCATAGTAGATGAGAAGAGCACACGTCTGAACTCAATTACCGTTCTGTGGGCCTATCGTAAGCCGT
>JAAHHL010001492.1 GCA_010672185.1 Caldora sp. SIO3E6
GAACCTTCTCAAAAAGTCTGGGGGCACTCGCCGAAAGTCAGGAGACTAATCAGTAAGGAATGAGGTGCGAGTGCCGCCAGACTTTCTTTCTCGCTCCTCGTAGCTGTTAAAATAAGTAGCTATGGGTGTCAAATTAACCAAACTGCCGAAACTAAATACCTCAGAACTCACAGATGGTGAAGCTCTGCTGTTGCAGCTCGTGCGAGAACGAGATGAGCGAATCCAAGAACTAACTGATGAGGTCGCTCGTCTTAAGGGAGAAAAAGGGAAGCCCAAGCTCAAGCCCAGCCGACTAGAGCCAAAACAGAAAGCTCCCCAAGCAAAGGAGGATGCTCAAGAGCTCTGTGCACAAGAAAATTCCGACTCCCAGAAAAAGAAGAAACGTCCTGGCTCTGCTAAGCGAAAAAAGACGGCGGAATTACCCATCCATGAAACCCAGGTCATCCAACCAATCGAAGAAATTCCCCCTGGCTCAGAATTGAGAGGTTACCAAGATTACACGGTTCAAGAACTGATTGTCAGACCACATAATATTCTCTATCGCCTAGCCTGTTGGAAAACCCCAACCGGAGAATATCTCAGGGGAAAGCTACCAAAAACAGTTCTAATGATGGGTCACTTTGGCTCGACCCTCAAAAGTTACTTGCTTTATCAATACCATCACTGCCATGTCACCCAACCCAAACTCCGACAGCAAATGGAGGAATGGGGCATCGAGCTCTCAAGTGGGCAGTTAAACCGAATTTTGGTTGAGGACAAAGAAAAATATCACAGTGAAAAGCAAGAGCTCTTACGAGTGGGGTTGAGTGTGTCGAGCTACATCAACACGGATGATACTGGGGCTCGTCATGAAGGGGTCAATAGCTATTGCACACATATTGGTAATGAGTGGTTTGCCTGGTTTGAGACAACACCGCGTAAGAACCGTATCAACTTTCTCGAATTGTTGCGAGGAGAAACAACTGATTACGTCCTCAGCAGCGAAGCCTTAACCTACATGGCGAAACAGAAGTTGCCTAAACACTTGTGTGCTCCGCTGAGTCTGTCGATTAATCGAGTCTTTAAAAATAAAGAGGAATGGCTGAGCTATCTCAAACACTTAGGCATAGAAAAGCCTCGCCATGTTAAAACGGCCACCGAAGGAGCCTTGCTAGGAGCGGTTATTAGCAGTGGGGTTTCTCCTCATTTGGGCATCATGAGTGATGGGGCGGGGCAATTTCGACTGCTCGAACACGGGTTATGTTGGGTTCATGCAGAGCGTCTGATTAATAAGCTAATTCCTTTGACTCAAGCCCAACGGCAAGCAGTGTCCAAGGTTCAAGACGAAATCTGGGACTTATATCAGAATTTAAAAATTTACCAGACTTTAAGCCCACAACAACAGCAACAACAGAAAGCCTCTTGGGAAAAGCGTTTTGAGCAAATCTTTACTCAGACTACTTTGTTTGAAACCCTCAACCAAGTGCTGCGACGACTCAACAGACGCAAGAGGGAACTGCTCAAAGTTTTAGAAAGACCGGATTTACCACTTCACAATAATGCTAGCGAGCAAGATATTCGAGAATTCGTCACCAAGAGAAAGATCAGTGGCAGCACTCGCAGCGATTCTGGACGAAGGTGTCGGGACACTTTTGCCAGCCTTAAAAAGACTTGCCGCAAGTTGGGCGTTTCTTTCTGGGAGTATCTAACGGATCGAGTCAGTGGTAAAAACTCGATTCCCACCTTGGGGGAACTCATTGTTCAAAAAGCAATGGAAAGCCAGGGGACTCTCGCCGAGACAATCTCTCTCTCTTCGGCCTAAGTTTTCGCGGCGAGCGACCCCTGGCTTTTTGAGAAGTTAC
>JAAHHL010001493.1 GCA_010672185.1 Caldora sp. SIO3E6
TCTGTGGGATACTAAACTGCAACTAGACCAAGTCAGGCAGTTGGGACTCCATAACCCCCCAGTAGAATTGTTAGTCTTAAGTGCCTGTCGCACTGCCCTAGGAGATGCGGAAGCGGAGTTAGGATTTGCCGGATTAGCAGTCTTAGCAGGAGTCAAGTCAGCCTTAGGCAGCCTCTGGTACATCAATGATGCAGGAACCCTAGGCTTTATGAGCTATTTTTACCAGCAGTTGGGGGAAGCTCCCATCAAAGCTGAAGCCTTGCGCCAAACTCAGTTAGCGATGCTGCGAGGTGAAGTGCGCCTAGAAAATGGCAAACTAGTAAGTAGTGATCAAACTATTCCCTTATCTCCCGAGTTACAAGATTTGGGAGATAAAGACTTCACCCATCCTTATTATTGGAGTGCGTTTACTTTGATTGGAAGCCCTTGGTAGAATTCAGAATTTAGAAGTAGGGTGGGGTGAGCTTTCAAAAAGGGTGGGTCTAGGGTAAGCTCATCTAATTTGGTATAAATTGCAACTGAAAAAAATTCTTTCTGTAGTTTTTGATACGAATTTAGATGAGCTTACCCTGGTAGATCTTCCTGCATCATAGCTTCTGTAAATTACTTCTTGCGGAGGACAGTCGGTTTCCACCCTAGAATTTGTAAAAAGTAAGCGATCGCTTTTATTTTTACTTTTGACTATTGCTTTTTTCTAGGTATATATAAACCAGAGGAATTAATAAAAAAGTGAGACCCCAGAAAGAGGGGTTAATGCTAGCTGGAATAATTGCCAACAGAGAAACCAAGGGCTCTACTAAGGTTTTTTGCTTGAGTGAGTTAATAAATCCTTGCTCTAAATCCGCTTCCACTAATCGATGATTGTGGGTAGCATAAACCCAGGAAAAATAGGAAAATATTCCCACAAAAAATAGATTTAAACTACAAAAGACTTGGACAGGAAAATTAAGAGTGTATAGTGTAGATAAATCATTGGAGTAGGGAAGAATAACCAAGAACATTAACGACAACAGTTGGAGCCAAATATGTGGTTGATCAGTGCGCTTATAATATTGAAATCGCTCAAGATGCGCTACCCAGTAGAAAGCAACCAGAATAAATGATATGACATAAATACCAAGAGCAGGAAACTGAGAAAACAAAAAATTTTGGATCTCCAGATTGGTCATCTGCTGGTTTAGCTCTGGAGTATCAAACTGCAAAATCATCAGAGTCATCGCCAACACAAAGATGCCATCAGTCAGAATTTGAAGGCGATGAAGAAATTGTTCATTATGAGCAGAATTTTTCTGGGGAGATTGTTCCATGATATTACCTGTTAGCCATTACCCGCATCTACCGTAGCATTCAGGTATGCTCCTTATAAATTTTCGTCTATAACTATCTCTATCTCCCCACACTTCCCACACTCCCCACACTCCCCACACCTTTTGAAAGCTCACCCCCCCCCACACCCCTCACACTTGAGGGAACACCGCAGGTTAGTGTAATATCTCCACTACTGGCTACCATAGCCCTCTACGGGATTGAAGAAGAGATTAAGCAATTGGCGGAAACTTTACTAGAAAGTATAAGAAATAACCGCTATAGTTGAAATTTAATCCGCTAAATCCTCGTTGAGATTTCAGAATATAGATACTGCACGCACAAACTGCGTCTATTTTGGTGAGGTGAGGGTGAAAGAAGCTGTTAAAGGATTCCGAGGAAACTTGGAAGTTGAATATACTAATGTTTCTAGCAATTCCCCAGAAAATGGCAATACTGGTGTCTTTGTTGTTGATCATGACTCTGCTTCATCACAACAACCACCACCCACAACCGGTAGAGGGAAGAACTCTCAT
>JAAHHL010001494.1 GCA_010672185.1 Caldora sp. SIO3E6
TTATAAGAATATAGAGACGTTGGATGCAACGTCTCTACGGGGTTTTTGCAGGTTGTCTAATACAGGGGGTGCTAACCCAGATTTAGTATCAGATCTCTACTTAAAGCAAAACCTGCCCTAACTTAAGATTGATGGAGACGTTTGTGGTAATCAACTCTGCTGTCCTCTGGAAATTTACCAGCGGCAACAGCGTCCTTAAACAACTTACCAGCACTGAATGCAGGTACCTGCCGTGCTGGAATTTCCATCACCTCACCAGTTTTGGGATTACGTCCTTCCCTCGCACTGCGATTCTTTCGCTCGAAGCTACCAAAACCAACCAGTACTACTTTATCTCCTTCTGCTACTGTCTCGGTAATTTCCTCCAGGGTAACAGTAACAATGGCGTTGACTGTTTTCTGGGTGATTCCGGTTAACTTGGAGATCGTGGTAACTAATTCTTGCTTATTCACACTAATCAATCCCTTTCTCTGCATGAATTATAGCAGCTTTCTTTAAAAAGCCCTCATTCGCCCAATTCTATTTATGGAGTAATGGCAGTGTTTTAATCTGAAAGCCTTGCTATAAGGGAAGTATGGTAATAGAGAACAGTATGGAATGCAAGGGGCTTGCAAGTTGTTATTTGTTGTTAGTTGTTGGTTGTTTGTGAAGAAAGACAAAGAACAACTATAGTAATCGGAGGAATCAGCTTCTCGTCGCTTTATGTGAAAATTGATGGGAAAAAGCGCTTGGGAGTCTTGCCGTGTTTCGACCCCAAGCGCTTATCCGTTCTAACTTGCTCCTCACACGATTTCATCCTATCACCGCTCCTTAGGGGGTGAGTATAAGGCGTGACACAAATGCAACTGTCACAAAAAGGCGGGGAAAAATCAAATTTATGTCACACTCTCTGTACTATCATCACAAAAGCTGGGTGAGCTCAATGATATTGCCATCTGGATCTTGAGTAAACAGAGCTGCTCTACCGGAAGCGCTCATCTGGAGCTCACACCCATGCTCCAACAGCAAGTTCTTAATCAACTCTAAATCAGCTACCGCAAAAGCTACATGGGGGTTGCGACCCCATTTTTGGGAGTTATGCAGTTGAGCTGAAGCAGTGGAAGCAACGATAAGGTGAAATTGGAAATCTCCCACTTGATACCAAACACCAGAGTATTTTAAAGGTCGAGCAACCTTGGTCAATCCCAGTATATTGCTATAAAAATGTTCTGCTTTTTCCAAGTCAGAAACCAGAACTGCGGCATGAAGACATTTTGTAATGTGCATTTCTAATATCAACAACCAGTTTCTCAAGAGCGCGATCGCTTCCCTCACCACAAATTATAAAGGTTACACTTTCAAGTCAGAATGCCATGAACTTTAGTTCACAACCTTCGCGCAGCGTTCTCCGCAGGAGTAGGATAAAAATCTCCCTTGTCCCCGGGTGAACGAAATTTTGGGTGGGACTTCCTAGCTAAGTATCCAAAAATTATCAGTTCTCTCTTCTTCCTCTGCTCCTCCGCTCCTCCGCTCCTCCGCTCCTCTGCTCCTCCGCTCCTCTGCTCCTCCGCTCCTCCGCTCCTCCGCTCCTCTGCTCCTCCGCTCCTCTGCTCCCCACTCCTTTATTCCTCTTTGCCCCAGAGTAATCCACAACTTCCCCTAACTTACAAGTGTCCTAATATAGAGAACTGAGCGTGACTATAGTCTTCAATGACTATACAATCTTCACATTGCAGTTCAAGGGTGAATGCCCTGTATTCACAAAAATCGTTCATAACGTAGATATATCAGTATGAGTGAAATTACACCACAAAACCAAAACCGCGAAAGAATAGAGAATATTGACAAAATACGTGTCTGG
>JAAHHL010001495.1 GCA_010672185.1 Caldora sp. SIO3E6
TCGTCAAATCCCAGTTCACTATGATATAGAGGATTTTGAACAAGACATTAAGAACCTACGAGAGATGGGTAGATTGTGATTATCGTCAGCGATACCTCACCCATCAATCAACAGAAGTTAAGGCGATTTTTAAAAATGAATTGTACCCATAATTTGGTGCGTTACGCTGCGCTAACACACCCTACGATAGGTACATTTTTTCCTAGAAATCACCTAAGAAGTGGGAACAATAGTCCAGCCAATCCAACCAATCAAAGCTCCCCCCACTACTAACCAAGCAGCATTGAGCCGATAGCGAAAGAGCACCACCGCAGCACTAGCAGCAATAAAGACAGCTAGCCAATCCAAACCAAAGATATTAAATGGTGATCCTTGGCTATTTCTCAGAGTTGTTTGGGCTAAATTCAAAGTAACAATAATCATAAGTGCTACTGCACTGATATTAACCGCATCTAAAAAAGCTGATGCCCATTTTGAGGATCGTAAACGAGGAATCAGGGGATTAAGAGCAGCAACAAAGAAAAAAGAAGGTAAGAAAATAGCAATAGTAGCAACTACCGCTCCAGGAAAACCAGCAATCAGGTAACCTATAAATGTAGAGGTAGAAAGCACAGGACCAGGAGTAAATTGACCAATAGCGATCGCATCTAGTAGCTGTTGTTGAGTTAGCCAACCATGCTCTTGTACCAATCCTCCTTCTAAAAAAGCTACCAGCACATAACCACTACCAAAGAGTACAGTACCTACTTTCAGGAAAAACCAACCTAATTGCCACAAAGATACCGTTACGACAGTGGCGGTGGTGGTAGCTGAAGCTTTCAACACTGAACCAGTAGTGAGAATAGCAGTTAATATACTTGTGGTCTGTTTCGAGGGAGGGTTATTTTGGTTGGTAGAACACAACCAAATCATCCCTAAAGTACCCCCTAGCAATAGGGAAAAAACTTCGTTTAGCCCAAACATCAATAAAGCTGCGACACCCAAACCAATAACTAGCAGTTTACGGCTTTTAACCGCCTTCTTCCCCAAACGCCAAACCGCACCGAAAATCACCGCCAAGACTGCGGGCTTGATACCATAGATTAACGGTGTGACCTCTGGCAGAGTACCAAACTGGTCATAAATCCAGGCAAAACCTGCTGTAATCAGAACCGCTGGCAGGATAAAGCAAACTCCGGCAATAATCAGTCCTGGTAATCCCCCATAACTGTACCCTACATGAATGGCCATTTCCGTCGAATTAGGGCCAGGAATCAGATTAGTAGCACCAATCAAGTCGAGGAAATGCTCTTGGGTGAGCCATTGCCGCCGCTTAACAACTTCATCTTCCATCATGGCAATATGAGCAGCTGGGCCACCAAAGCCAATCACCCCCAATTTGCCAAAAAGCTTAGCAAGGGGCACTAACCGATTGAGGTTCTGATCATTCATTGCCAGTGAGAGACAAATAAACTTTGTGTCTTTTCTACCATATCCGTAGGGGCAAGTTTAGAAGGCAGGAGGCAGGAGGCAGAAGGCAGGAGGCAGGAGGCAGAAGGCAGAAGGCAGGAGGCAGGAGGCAGGAGGCAGGAGGCAGGAGGCAGGAGGCAGAAGGCAGGAGGCAGGAGGCAGGAGGGCGCACGTCTGTCATTGGTGTCAACTTAAGCCACAACCATTGCCAATTGATGCTTTCGAGACGTTCTACTTTCTCTCTTAGCAGGTGGCGTTACCCTACCTGATTAACAGTAAAAAGAGCCAGCGACAGGAGCATTCTCTTGCTCCTCCGCTCCTCCGCTCCTCCGCTCCTCTGCTCCCCAGCTTCAAGCGCTTTTCAGGTTAAGTTGATACCAATGGTTG
>JAAHHL010001496.1 GCA_010672185.1 Caldora sp. SIO3E6
TGAAAACTAGGAGCAAAATTACCAGCCGGACTACGAGGGATTACCTGACCATTCACCAACACCTCCCCCTCCGGGGAAGCGGTACCAATCAAGAAAATTTGGCTAGCCCTCGTCTGATGCTCCTTTGGTGGATAGGCGAGGAATAGGGGTTGTTGTGCCCAAGCGGGGGAAGTAATCATCGAACCTAATAGAGCTAATCCCAGAATATTTCTCATACACCGACTTATTTTCAACAGACCCAAGTGTACTTTACCAAAAAACTGCCTTGAACATGGACGCGGGGACGCGGAGACACGGAGGCGGGTCGAGAGGGATTTTCATGCATGGTAGTGAAAAGTTTTTTTCCTAGTGCAGCGGGCATGGAAATAACTGAGCAGCTAAAATTTCCTTATCCCCCTTGTCCTCCTTGTCTTCCTTGTCTTCCTTGTCTTCCTTGTCTTCCTTGTCTTCCTTGTCTTCCTTAGAGATAGATAGGGCTTCTGATATTATCGTTGATACATTTAATCAACTTTTTGAACTTGAGGATGAAGCATGATCTGTAGTTGTCATAAAGAATCCCCGTACCTTCAAGTTGGGGAGTATGTCAACAATCACGATCTTGAATAGACATACGCAGTTTTTGTTGGACCTTCAAAGTCAACCCACTCCGCTAAAATATCGTTGAATCTACCAAACACATCATAAGCTCTTTGTGCTGCCTTCCCATCATATTCCTCCCGCTCATTTGCATATTTGAAGCTGAATTCGACAACAACAGGCTTCTCCTCTTCAACCGCTTCATCGTACCAGACAACTAAGACACATTCGGCTTCCATTTTTGGACTCTTCCCAATTTGAAAATCCGCTCCGGCAATAATCACTTCTCTAGCAGTGAAATTTCCCACTATGTCAATCGAGTCATTAGCTTGAGCAACTTTCAGTTGCTTCTTCAGCGCGGGATATAATTCACCGATATCCTTTAGCTTATTTAGGGATTTATTCTCCGATATCCGTTGCTTCGTCGAGAAGCTGTAAAGTTTTGTAAAAGGAAGTTTAATATCCTCTTCAAATTTCGTTTTTCCCTTTTTAACATCAGCCGCAGTTAGCTCTCTGTCCTGAGAGATATAGCGGTCTGGATGGCGATATTTGAGCGTAACTTCCCGTTTCCTTGTGTCCAGAGTGACTCGCTCTCGAAAAACGTAATTATTTGCTCGAAGACGATGCTCTGAGCTATCATAGAACCTGACAATTCTTTCTTTCTTTACCTTATTAAGACTCCCATCAGTATCAATAACAATATCTTGAATTGAATCTTTAAAAATGTTCCAAAAATCTCTAGCTTTCTCAAGAAGAGCGAGTTGTGAGCCAACGAAGCGTTCTGCCTTAAGCATCACCTTGTACTCACGAGAGACTACATTCTGTTTCATTGAGGCTACCTCGTTTATTCAGAGTACTAGTTTTTCCAAACCATGGGCTTCCATTAACCGCTGATTCCTAATTATTTCTCTAGGATCGCCATCAGCAAAAATCTGTCCTTCATCAAGGAGGAGAACGCGATCGCACACTTCAATAATCAATTCTAAGTCATGAGAAGAGATAATGATTGTCTCCCTCCTGCCTTCTACCTCCTGCCTCCTGCCTTCTGCCTCCTGCCTCCTGCTTTCCGCCTCCTGCCTCCTGCCTCCTGCTTTCCGCCTCCTGCCTCCTGCCTCCTGCCTTCTGCCTTCTAACTCCTGCCTCCTGCCTCCTGCCTCCTGCCTCCTGCCTTCTGCCCCCTGCCTCCTGCCTTCTGCCTCCTGAAGAAAATCAATCAAGCGACGCCGGGAACGCAAATCTAGGTTAGCACTCAGCTCAA
>JAAHHL010001497.1 GCA_010672185.1 Caldora sp. SIO3E6
TCCAAACTCCCAGGAGAATTGCGGGACCCCAACGAGACATCTGTTGCATAATCAGAGGTTCTGCTATCAGGGTACTGGCATCTGCCCGCATAGCTAAGAGAATGGGCAGAATCATATAAATCACATAGCCTGTAACCACTGCCGCTAGGGTGCCAGTGGGGATTGAGCGGACAGGATCACGCAAGTCTCCCGACATATTCACCCCAGCCATAATACCTGTTACAGCGGGGAAGAAGACAGCAAAAACACTCCAAAATGGTTCTTTTTCTGAGCCAACTAATTCAATATTAGTTAAATTGCCAGGATCTCCCAAAGCAAAGGAAACCAGAGAGAGAGCGATCGCTGCCATAATGACGTATTGGGTGCGAATGGCAACGCTAGCAGAGGTAATTGCCACTACTGCCACAAAAATTGTGGTAGCCAGTGCGACATAAAGCTGGTTTAGGTGACCAAATGTCCGAACAACACTTTCAGCAAAACCAATAGTGTAAAGTGCTACGGATAAAGCTTGGGCAAAATAGAGAGGAATCCCCACCGCACCACCAGTTTCAATTCCCAAGGAACGGCTAATCATATAGTAAGCCCCCCCAGCTCGAACTACCCGGTCAGTTGCGATCGCAGAGATAGACAAAGAAGTCAGAAAAGTAATCGAAGTCGAGAGGGTAACAATGATTAATGTACCCACTAAGCCAACATTACCAACTACCCACCCAAAGCGCAGGTACATAATCACGCCCAAAATTGTGAGAATCGATGGTGTGTATACTCCACCAAATGTTCCTAAACCTGAGCTTTCTTCAGATGTTGTGACTGCAACGTTAGACTGCTGACGGCGAATAAAAGGAAACTTCATTGTTAGTTGATAGGCTGGTTAGACATAACATAGCTAGATTTCAACGAACACAGGTACTAAAAGCTTTAAAGTATAGGGACTAAATGTAGTCGCCATTCTTGCTCTAACTTAATTTTGGTTATTGTCCGTTGTTTGTGCTCTGAAGTTGATAGATTTTTCCTTATCTAGAGAATAAGCATCTTTGCTATATTCTTTATTTCAATGCCATCATCCGGAAAGTTCATACCTTCGAGCAATTATTAGAGCAAGAACATCCCAGTCAGATACAAGGAGATGGGGTAGACTACTAGCTAAGTATCAAAAAATCATTAGTTCTCCTTTGTCTGGGTGAACGAAATTTTGAGTAGGATTTCTATTCTTCGCGTCTCCGCGTCTCCGCGTCTCCGCGTCTATTGACTCTTTTCCCCAACCCTTTATCCCTCACCCATTCTTGGCCAATTCCAGAGGTCTAGCTTGAGCTTGTTCTATTAACCATTGAAGCCCATGTAAATATTCTGCACCAGCTAGTTCAACAGCATCTTGATGTCCTGCTTCTGATACCAAAAGCAGTTTTTTGGGCTCAGGTGCAGCATCAAATAAGGTTTGGCTCATATAAACAGGGACAACTTGATCAGCATTGCCGTGAAGAAACAGAACTGGCATTTGCAACAGAGGTACTTTTCTCAGGGAGTCAAAGCGCTGGTGCAAGAGGAATTTGACTGGAAAGAGTCGGAATTGCTTGATACAATTCACCATTGAGAGTATGGAAGTGAATGAACTTTCAACCACCAATCCTGAAATTTCTGGATGCTTGGTGGCTAATTCGATGGCAATTGCTCCCCCTAAGGAATGACCATAAAGCAAAATCTGCTCTGGTGGGATTTGCCTGACTTGAGTTAGATAGTTCCAGGCAGCTTCTACATCCTCATAGGCACTACACTCTGTGGGAAATTTGCCTTGGCTTTTCCCATACCCTCGATAGTCGATCATTAAGCAGGA
>JAAHHL010001498.1 GCA_010672185.1 Caldora sp. SIO3E6
GTCCACTTAAAGTGGACTGAAGATGTTTGAGCCGATTGATATGAGTCATCTTTAGATGACTTGAGCTATTAGCCGGTCGTTTAAACGACCGGTGGGGCAAGGATTTCACGTTAAGTTGACACCAATGCCAAATGCTACGCCCCTACTGCCCCATAAAGTATTGAGAGAGTAATAGGGCAATGAAAGTTAAAGTTACAAATCTTGGTGTTTTAAAGCAGGCCGAATTTATCCTTGGTGACTTTACAATTATTTGTGGCTGCAACAATACTGGCAAAACTTATGCTACTTATGCCCTATTTGGCTTTTTATCTACTTGGCGACGAATCTTTTCGCTCTCAATTAGTAACGATAAAATTGAGCAACTTCTGGCAAACGGCGTAGTGCGTCTTGACATACAAGAATATGTCAAACAGTATGAACAGATTGTTACCAAGGGTTGTCAGGCATATACCCAACAATTACCAAAAGTTTTTGCAGCACAGGCAGAAAGATTTAAAAAAACTGACTTTCAGGTAAGTTTAGACATCAAAAATGTTAATTTATTAGACCGCTTTGAGCTGACAATGAGAGCTGTCAATGCTGAACTATTTGCCATCACCAAAAGTGAAGAAAGCATGGAGTTAGTGATAACTCTTCTGGTTGAGCAAGAGAAATTAACTATCCCCTCTGATGTCATTAAACGCATTATTGCTGATGCTCTCAAAGATATCATTTTTGGACAACTTTTTCCTCGCCCTTTTATTGCCAGTGCAGAACGGACAGGTGCTGCGATTTTTCGCAAAGAGTTGAATTTTGCCCGTAACCGACTACTTGAAGAAATGGGACAGGCAGACACAAATATTGATCCTATGGAGCTTTTACTTAAAGATTATGATGATTATGCCCTGCCAATAAAGACAAATGTGGAGTTTACCCGGCAACTGGAAACAATTGTCAAAAAAAGCAGTTTTTTGGCTCAAAACCATCCCGATGTCTTAGCTGATTTTGCTGATATCATTGGCGGCGAGTACACTGTAAACCGCAACGATGAACTTTACTATGTGCCAAAGGGTAAGCGGCTAAAGCTTACTATGGGTGAAAGTTCTAGCGCAGTGCGTTCTTTACTAGATCTGGGTTTTTACTTAAGACACGAAGCCCAACTTGGTGACTTACTGATGGTAGATGAACCTGAGCTAAATTTGCACCCGGAAAATCAGCGCCGTGTTGCACGGCTTTTTGCCCGTTTGGTTAACCTAGGTATTAAAGTTTTCATTACGACCCATAGTGATTACATCATCAAAGAGCTAAATACACTAATTATGCTCAATCATGACAAACCCAATCTTAAGCGAATTGCTGAAGAAGAAGGTTATCTGGCAGAAGAACTGCTCTTTACTGAAAAGCTCAAAGTCTATATCGCTGAAGAAGCATCGATCAAACTAGAAGGCAAAACTAGAAAAACTAAACACCATACCCTCACACCAGCCGACATCGATCCAGAATTGGGTATTGAAGCTCGCAGCTTTGATACTACCATTGAAACGATGAACCGGATTCAGGAAGCAATTGTTTGGGGTGAGGAGTAATGTCTGATATTGCTCTCCTCAAAGAGATGATCAAGGAAACTGCTACAGTACCATTAGAAGAACACAATGGCAAAAATCAAGTCACACTTACGGAGCCGCCTCCTGCCAACTATTCTGTAACCATTCGTGGAATGCCCTATAAGGATGATGTCATAATTATTAAAGCAGATACTTTTAGTTCACCAAGTGCAGTCTTTAATGGAAAATATGGTGAATGCAAACGTGCAGATTTTGTTATTATTGCTGATACTGATAATAAAAACGA
>JAAHHL010001499.1 GCA_010672185.1 Caldora sp. SIO3E6
GAGATAAACTTAATAAATGAGGTATAGTAACACAAATATCTTTATCCACAATTAAAGTACGAGTTTTTTCAGCTAATTTTAGAATACAATCTACTGAAAAATTCATATATCTTTTATAAAAGATATCAAAATTACCTATTTCTACAATATCAGCTCCAACAAGAACACTATTATATAATTCTAAAGGATCAATAGAAGAAACACATATAGGTAAATTAGTTAAAGATTTAACAATCGTAATAATTCTTGTATTAGCAGCTATATCTAAATAAGTAGCACCTGACAATTCAGCTGCTTTTACTAGCTTAATAATCTGCATAATATTCATTTCTTCTAAACCACAAATAACTTTAATCGCTGTTTTATTTGCAAAAGAATTCAATAATTTACCATTAAATAAATTAATCATACTAAACTTATAATAAATATATTATATTAAAAACATTATAATTATCAAAATTTTATTGCCAAATCATAAAATAGAATTGGCAAATTAGTTAAAGAATTACTTAATAAATTAGTAAGTTAAAGCCATACTACGTGCTGTTTCTGCTCCTAAATATACTCGAATACTTAAAAAATCTGTTGGACAAGCTGTTTCACATCTTTTACACCCAATACAATCCTCTGTACGAGGCGCTGAAGCTATTTGCCCAGCTTTACATCCATCCCATGGAACCATTTCTAATACATCACATGGACAAGCACGAACACATTGAGTACAACCAATACAAGTATCATAAACTTTTACATTATGAGCCATACAGGATTAACTTTCCTTTAATATTATATAATCAAAATATATAAATTATAGTAACACATAAATATATGAATACAATTATATATTACATAAATCTTATTGATTATTATTGTATTAAATTATTACGAGAAGAGTATTCAATATTTGTTAAAGGACTATTCTGTTCTGATGGAGGAACTATTTGCCAAAAACGATTAATATAATTGCTCCAATTATCTAATATTCTTCTAGCCTTAATACTTTTTGTTTTAATCTCATAAAATTCAATCATATTTTTTAACTGATCTTCTGCTTCTTTAGTAACAATTCTTTGTACTTGTACAATTTCCATATTTACTTTTGATAAAAATTGTTGATCTTCATCTAGAAAATAAGCAATTCCACCAGTCATACCTGCTCCAATATTACGACCAGATATACCTAAAACAACAATTAAACCACCAGTCATATATTCACAAGCATGATCACCAACTCCTTCAACTACAGCTTGTCCTGCAGAATTCCTTACAGCAAACCTTTCACCAGCTTGACCTTGAGCAAATAAATAACCACCTGTAGAACCATACAAACAAGTATTACCTAATAATACATAATCTGATGCATTATCACGATAGATAAGTGGTGGTGTAATAATAATTTCCCCTCCATTCATACCTTTACCAACATAATCATTTGCTTCACCAACTAAATTTAAATACATACCTTTAGAAATAAAGGCACCAAAACTTTGACCCGCTGCACCTGAAAAATTAATTTGTAAATTACCATTAAAACCATTTTGACCATGTTGCTTTGTAATAAAACCTGATATTCTAGCACCTACACAACGATCTGTATTAGCAATAGAAATCTGCTTAATAATGTCATCATGATTATTAATTGCATTAATAAAACTTTCATCATTCAATAATACATCTTCTAAAATATTACCATTTCCATGAACTTTTTGATGAAAATCTATTTTTTGATTACTATTTGGATAATTCAATAAAACACTTAAATCTAAATGATTTGTTTTAGTTAAACTTACATTATCATAACTAATTAAATTAGTTAAACCAATAATA
>JAAHHL010000015.1 GCA_010672185.1 Caldora sp. SIO3E6
AACAACAGTATGGTAGTTGCCACTCAATTCCTCCAAATCTTGCACCATAAAGGTGGGATTTTTACTATTACCCAGACTGTCTTGGGCTCTGGTAGCAGCTTCCCCCACCATCTTTTCTGAGATATCACTAGCAAAGACTTGAGCACCAGCTTCTGCCAGGGGAATGCTGAGGCTACCAACGCCACAACCAGCATCACAGATAGATAAATCTGCTAAATTGCCATCTGCTTGCAACCAGCCGAGGACTTTCTCAACAGTTTGTTGATGTCCTTGGCGGATATCCAGCTGGACTTTGTTTACCTCTCCATCACCGTAAATCCTTCGCCACCGGTCAAAGCCGGTAGCATTGAAATATTCTTTGACAACTGTCTTATCATCAATTGCATTCATTTTTCCTTAAGAATTCGGGATGGTTTAATACTTTACACCGAAATCAAGCAAAGCCCACCATTCTCAAGGGACAACAAGGCAGCTGTAAAGCAAGCAGGGCATGGGGTGTAGGGTTTAGGATATGGGGCTATCGTTTACGGATTATTTGAGTTCTTTGGGTTTTAGTCCCATCCGGTTCAGTTATCGTTGTCACCACACTGATCCATGTCTCATTACTTTGACATGATTGTGTGTACAGTGGTAGGGACGGGAGACCTTGATGAGTTTGTTTCTTGGTTCTTGTTGATGGGAGCACAACTGCAACAATTGTTCTTACCAAAAAAGCTACTACAGCTGTACTGGTGAATAGTAACCTTAATACCAAACAATACAGCTTCTTCACGACTAAAAGAATTGGATGTTGGGTACAGCTTATTTCACCCTCTGCTTGGGAAACAGCATCAGCTAATTCACGGGATAAAGATGAGTCTTTATGTAAGCTAAGAATTGAACAATCCGTTACGTAAAGTTTTTTAATCAGCAACATGAGCTGATTGAGGGCACTACTTTTTACGACGGAGGTAGATTGGAACACAATTTTTCCTCAAGAAGTTGAAAGATGTTGCCAAACATTAATGACCACATTTATTCAGCAAGTTTTGGTTGATTAAACAAAAACTTTTAGTGACATAAAGACAGTCAGTAAATCTTGTCAAACTTGATTGATATTGTTATTTTAGAGGCTTCTCTAGGAAAAGTTGTACAACCTAAGATTTAAGCTCCTGTATTCCTCTTGGATGACAGTAAATTATCAGATAATACATTAAGGTTTTGATGAAAAAATTATGAGAAATTTCTCAGGTTATTGATTGTGGCAATAAGTATGTTTGTAGTTATGCTTGAACTGTGAAGAGAGATGTAGGTTGGTTAGAATAAAAGTGAGCCCTAAGGTTGACCCAAGCTTAGTTAGGCTTAATTTTTTGCTGCACCAACCTACACTCATTACTTCTGTCACTATCAGATTTGGGATAAAATAAGTAATCATCGGATTAATGCGCGGTTTGGATACCCCTAACTTCTAGATATGGGGAGGAAAACCGCGCCAACATTAAATGGAGCGATAGCGACCTCCTTATTTTCGCTTGTCGTAGACTGTACAAGAGGAAATTTTCGCGGTAATATAGTTTTCAGCGCGAGATAAATTAGCATGTACGCCACCCAAAAGAACCAACTCAGAAGACTTAGTAAACTCGAATTTGATGCTAGGTGGTATAACAAACAGAACGCTTATCTGAGTTCTGTAAAGGAAAAACAAGGGATTAAGTGTTTAACAAGCAGACAAGCAAGGCTATATCAATGGCGTAATAACTGTGTTAGAGATTATTTGAACAAGGCAGCTAGATTGATAATTAATCACTGTATTGAGCAGAAAATAGGTAAATTAATAGTTGGTTACAACCCAGGTATTAAACAAGAGATTAATCTGGGACGCTCAAATAATCAGAATTTTGTACAAATACCATTCTGGCAGTTGAGACGTAAACTGGAAGCACTGTGTTCTAGATATGGAATTGAGTATACAGAGCAAGAAGAAAGTTACACCTCAAAAGCGAGCTTCTACGACCAAGACAAGATACCTGTGTACAATGCCGACAATCCTGCTAAACCTAAATTTTCTGGAAGGAGAATAAAGCGTGGATTGTATAGAACAAAAGATAAACATCTGGTTTCAAGCGATATGAATGGATGTGCCAATATTTTGGCGAAATGTATGCACGGACTGGATTTCCAGCGAGTGAGTAGGGGGTTTTTGGCTAACCCTTTAAGGATTTTTATCTCTTAAGAATCCCCTAGATTTCTTGAACATTCGTTCAGAATTTTATCTATGGGGAGCGTCAAGTTGGAACTAACAAAGTAGGTATCGAGCATGAGTAACGATTTAGCCAGCAAACTTCGGGAAGGAACAAAACACTCCCACACTGCTGCAGAAAATACAGCATTTACCAAATGTTTCCTCAAAGGCTTTGTGAAAAAAGACTTTTTTCGCAAGCAGGTAGCCAGCTTATACTTTGTCTACAGTACTCTGGAAGAAGAGCTCCAGCGCCATTGCGATCATCCTGTAGTGAGTTTGATTTATTTCCCGGAATTGGAGCGCAAGGCAAAATTAGCAGAAGATCTGGCTTTCTACTACGGTGAGAATTGGCAAGAGGAAATTGTTGCTTCTGAAGGGAGTAAAGCTTATATGGCTCGTATCCAGGAAGCCGCAAACACGGAACCCGCACTTCTCGTTGCCCATGCCTATGTTCGGTATATGGGGGATCTTTCCGGGGGTCAGAGTTTGAAAAACATTGCCCGCTCTGCCATGAATTTACCACCGGATGTGGGAACTGGGTTACATGAATTTGACCAAATTCCCACTGCTGAGGCAAGGCGTGCCTTTAAATTTAAGTACCGTGATGCTTTGAATTCCCTACCAGTGGATGAGAGTCTAGCTCAAAAAATTGTCGAGGAAGCCAACAATGCCTTTACCCTCAATCGCAATCTTGTTCACGAGTTAGAACCGGATGTGAAAGCTGCTCTTGGGGAGGAAGACTTCGAGTTGCTAACTGCCAAAGAGCAACCGGGTAGTACGGAAGCAGCAGTAACTCGGTAGTATTTTTTTGTGGAATGGGCGTCTCGCCTGTATAAATATGGGGGTAACTCTTGCTTGAGGTAGCCCCCAGATATCCTGTGCAATTTAATTGCGCTGACAGACTAATACTGTACCCTTTTGCCCACGGGTGATTCGTAGTTCCTCATCCAAATAGAGAATTTCCAGACGACCTTTGGGTGCTCGTTTCATAGTAAACAGGATTTCTTGTGTCTCTGGATTTATGCCTTGCGGCGGTACTAAACCGAAGATCAACTTCAAAAAATTCGACATCAACTTTTCTTGCAAATTTTGCTGTGAAGGCTGGCTTTGTTCAGCAAAAATTGCTTGCCAATCTTGGAGATTTGTTGATGGATGGGGAGCTAAAATACCTCCTGTAAATTGTACTTGCATCATTGTATCCGTAACGGGATAACACACTCCTTGGTTACGCACGATTCCTCTGATTTGAGGAAAGGATTCATCAACAGTCGTAAATTCTATTACAATATCGTGACTCTGCTGTTCACCATCTTCCAACAACAATACAGGTTGGAGCACTTGGTCAATGACTAGTTTTAATTTTAGAGGTTGAAACATGTTAAAAGCAAGACGACCGAGAGTGTAAGCATACTTACCATCTGCAAGTTGCTCTCCTCCTGGAAAATTAGGTGCGCTAATTAACAACCATTGATCATCCAGTAGTTTCTTACTACGTGCCGGTGCTTTTGTCGGGTTCAGTTGATGTAAATTATCAATTGCAGCAATTACTGCTTTATCCTTAGTATTGCCACCACAAGCAGTAAGCACTTGACGCAAGGCTGTTTTAGCTGATGTCAATTGTTCCGTATCTACTACCGGCATATCTCACCTCCAGTTATTAAAATTTAACCTTTTCTATTCTAAGGATGGAAATAATTGTAGATTTGTTGGGCTAAACTGGGACCAATGCCAGCAACCTCTGTTAGTTGTTGTATGGAAGCTGCACGAATATAGTCAATGGAGTGAAAATGCGCCAGTAATTGCTTTTGCCGGTGGAAGCCTAATCCTGGAATGTCATCTAATCTAGAGCGACGTAGTTTGCTGGTCCTTTGTTGTCGGTGAAAACTCACAGCAAATCGATGAGCCTCATCTCGCAAACGCCGCAGCAGTTGTACCCCTGGTTGCTCTGGGTTAGTTGCCAAAGGTGAAGACTCTCCTGGTAAAAAGATTTCCTCCCGCTGCTTGGCTAAACTTACCACAGGCACATCTTCTAGTAAATTCAGCTCCTGTAAAACAGCAACAACTGCGGAAAGTTGGCCTTTACCACCATCTATCATTACTAAATCGACGTTGGTTGTTGGTTGTTGGTTGTTGGTTGTTGGTTGTTGGTTGTTTGGGAATTGGGAATTGGGAATTGGGAATTGGGAATCGGGAATTGGGAATCTCTCCCCATCCCCCTTGTCTTCCTTGTCCCCCTTGTCTTCCTTGTCCCCCTCATCTCCCCATCTCCCCATCTCCGCGTCCCCGCGTCCCCGCGTCCCCGCGTCTCCCTCATCACCGCCTCGGAAGCGACGGCGGATTACTTCAGCGAGACTGGCAAAATCATCGGAGTGACCGATGGTTACATTGGGATTCTTAATTTTATAGTGGCGATAGTGTTGCTTTGCTGGTGTGCCATCAATAAATACTACTTGAGAAGCTACGGCATTGGAGCCTTGGATATGGGAGATATCGTAACCTTCAATACGGCGCGGTAAATAAGGTAAATTGAGTATATTGGCTAAGTCTTGCATCGCTTGGGTATTGCGGTCTGCAAATCGCTGCGATCGCTCAAGTTCATAGTTAGCATTCCGCTCTACCATCTCAATCAACTCTGCTTTGCTTTGCCGCAGAGGTGTGAGGATGTTGACTTTACGACTTTTGCGATCGCTCAAATATGCTGCTAAAATTTCTCCCTCTGGCAGAGGATGCTGCACCAAAATCTCTGCTGGAATTTCTACTGCCTCAGCTGTGTGGTAATGCTCTTCTAATACCCGCTGTAAAATTGCTCCTGCTAAAGTTTCCCCTCTTACTAAGGGGGGATTAGGGGGGATCTTCTCGGAGGGCGAAGCATCAGATTCTTGACTGGGTATTTCTGCAAAAAATCCCAATCGTCCTACAAGGCGACCGGCACGAATCTGGAATAATTGGATGCAGGCATGTTGGTCATCCGCCGCAAGAGCGATCGCGTCTCGTGAGATAGTATCATCAGGTAAAGCTACTTTTTGGTCTGCATTCAGGGACTGAAGTCCAGCAATTTGGTCTCGGATACGAGCAGCTAGTTCAAAATTCAGTGATTCGGCGGCTTGCTCCATATTACTCGTGAGCAGAGTAATTAATTCCTCAGTACGTCCCTGAAAGACCATAGCAATTTTTTGGATAGTCTTACAGTATTCTTCAGGCGTGATTAGCTGTTGACAGACTCCCGGACAATGACCTAGATCATAATTGAGGCAAGGACGGTCTTTAAATAGGGGTCGAGGACGTTGCCGGACGGGGAACAGGCGTTTGACTAGTTGCAAGGTGCTACGCAGAGCTCTACCATCAACAAAAGGTCCGTAGTATTTGTCCTTTACCTTGCCTAACTGCCGCTTACGAGTGATTAAAATCCGGGGATATTTTTCTGACCAGGTAATGAGAATATAGGGATATTTCTTATCATCTTTGAGCAGGACATTGAAGTAAGGTTGGTGCTGTTTGACAAGGTTAGCTTCTAATGCCAAAGCTTCCGCTTCCGTATCGGTGACAATAAACTCTATCTCCACCACCTGCCGCACCATCCTCGCAATACGTTCGCTTAATGGTTGAGACTCACGGAAATAGGAACGCACTCGCGATCGCAGTTTTTTAGACTTACCAATATAGAGGATGCGCTCATTATTGTCTTGCATCAGATAAACTCCCGGTTCAGCAGGAATTTCTTTGAGGCAGCTTTCCAGGCGTTCTGGATTTTGTATTAGGGGCAATGTTTGAGTAGAAGTCATCATAGTTAGTAAAAGTATAGTCAAATATAGACAGACTAAATTTCATTTCAGAAATTCCCTTCGCTTTTACTTTGAGAGATTAATTCTCCTGGGGTGAACTACGCACCTCTCTATCCCATAGCGAGTAAACGCATTTGGGAATGCTTTTCGTAAAATATTGTAGGAACCGTTAACGTCTGAGTGAGTGAGAAACCCCTGAGCTGTTCGATATAAACCTCGCTTAATTCTTTGCCCGGAAAATAGAGGCTTTTCTGTATCTCTATCTCCCCATACTCCCCACACTCCCCGCACCTTTTTTCGCTCACCCCCTTACCCCTTACCTGCATTGAGAATTTGTGCAGCTGTTAGATTTAGATTGGGGAAAGTGGGAGAAGCGATCGCCATTTGCTCAGTGAAGCGCTGTTCTTGGTAAGTTTGACATTGGAGGGTCAGTACTACAACCACTTGACGGTGTGGATCAATTAACCAATACTCGGCAATACCTCTTGCTGCATACTCCCGGCGCTTCTCAACATAATCTCGATCATAGTTCTTATCCCCTGGTTCACCAGGAGATACAACTTCTATCACTAGCGCTGGAGAAGGCATATCGACATCAAGCAAGGCTTGTTTAAGTCCTTCGATGGCTTGAACTGATTCATGAGAATGCAC
This sequence comes from Caldora sp. SIO3E6, assembly GCA_010672185.1. GTDB lineage: Bacteria > Cyanobacteriota > Cyanobacteriia > Cyanobacteriales > Coleofasciculaceae > Caldora. Next base: position 6,655 of record JAAHHL010000015.1, read on the forward strand.
GATTAGATCAGGATCGCGAGCGGTAACTTCGCGACTGCTGACAGCAATCTTTTGTTTGATGCCTAAGCGATAGTAGGGAATTCCCAACTGGAGGAAAGTTGCTACGAGGAACATCGCAATCTGAGTATTAAGCGTACTTTCAGCACCCATCTCGACTAATACTCCATCAACCAGTTCATAGCGAGTATCAGTCCCATCATCATAGTTTAAGTACTCCTCAATGGTCATTCGTCGATTGGTTGCGATTGTCATCCTTAGGTATGAGGTGTTAGGTGTTAGGTGTTAGGTGTTAGGTGTTAGGTGTTAGGTGTTAGGTGTTAGGTGTTAGGTTGAATAAATACTAACCTAAAATAAAACTTTTTCCCTTTACCCCTTCCCCGCATTGAGAATTTGTGCAGCTGTTAGATTTAGATTGGGGAAAGTGGGAGAAGCGATCGCATTGGTTCCAGTGAAACGCTGCTCTTGGTAAGATTGCCCTTGGAGGGTCATAACTAATACTACTTGACGGTGCGGATCAATTAACCAATATTCGGCAATACCTCTTGCTGCATACTCCCAGCGCTTCTCAATGTAGTCTCTATCGTAGTTATCCTCACCCGGTTTCCCTGGTGAAACTACTTCTACAATTAGCATAGGAGTTGGGTGTCCTAACTTGACAATAGCTTGAGGTGCATCATCAATCGCCATGGCTGATGCTTCGGAGTGAATCATCAAATCAGGTTCGCGAGCATTGATTACCGTACTTTTGACAGCAATCTTTTGCTTGATGCCAAGACGATAAGCAGGAATATTTAACTGAGCAAAACACAAGAGGAGAAAAACTGCGATTTGAGTATTAATTGTACTTTCAGCACCCATTTCAACTAATACTCCATTAACCAGTTCGTAGTGGGTATCAGTCCCGTCATCATAGTTCAGGTACTCCTCAAGGGTCATTCGTCGATTGGCTGCGATCGCCATCTGTCAATCCTCTATTATAGCGTGTATACTTGCTATAATAGCGAACGCAGTGTCTCTTCCTGAAGCGGATTTTTTGCCCGTATTGTTCATCCTGAAGAAGGTTACTTTCCTCATCTTTATTCATAAATCACCTGAGCTGTCTTCAGAATTTTATTGCATTGCCCTAGACCTAGACTTTAAACTACTAGCTGCGCCACTGTGGTTACTGTAACTACTTCCGGTTCTTGTTGAACAGTCTCAATTTTCCAGCCTAACTTAGCATTCCAGTCATTGATCATAGTTAACAGACCTAATCCAGAAGCATAGGAGTTTTCATCTTCAGCATTTTTTTCTAATTGGCGAATAAATAACTCTTCAGGGTCTGAATTAGTTAACTCGTGAATGAAAGCTTGAAACTTATCTAAGGTTGGAGGACTGACACTGTTAGTTGCTTGGAGTAAGACTGTTAGTACAGTAGTATCCTCCAGCAAGTAAATGCCAAGCTTGATGGGATGCGATGAAGTTTGATCATGGAACTTCATCGAATTCTCTAACAACTCATTGGCAATATAACTTACTCCGCTTTTGAGCTCTGCTTGTTTCTCCTGAGAGCTAGATTCCTCTCCATTGATAGGAAAGAAAGTCGTCAAATAATCAGCGATAAAATCAGCTGATAAACCATTGTTTCGCCAGCGCTGTTGAATTGGAATAGATCTAGGTGAAAAGCCAAGGAGTAAAAATTCGTGATCGTTAGGCAGTTTTTCCCTATATTCCCCAAAGATCTGGGTCATTACAACAAGCCTCCACACTGGAAACTCAGTCGAAGAAGCCCTGAAGGGAAAGCGACTTGCAACTTTAGTCGCCTACAGTCAGAAAAACCTATATCCATACCCATCCTTTTGGTGAATTTTTTGATAATATTTATGACTAATTCCTTGAAGTTGCTTACAGTTAATACATCCACTCAAGCTACCTCATGCTATCTAAAAGAGTAGTAAAGTGATATTATCATATACTTTGTTAGCCTAGCTTCTGCTTGCAGTGCTTCCTTATTGCAACTAATGTGTAAGTATTCTACCGAAGTTGATATTAATTTTTGGTTGTAGAGGGTGAGCGAAATTTTGCGTGGGATTTCCATTCTCCGCGTCCCTGCGTCTCCGCGTCTCCGCGTCTCCGCGTCTCCGCGTCTACTGACTCGTTTCCCCACTCCTTTTTTCGCTCACCCGGTTGTAGAGCCAATTTTCTGGGCAAATCTCAGCTTGGCAGAGCGTGAACGGCGGTTTTGTTCTAGTTCTTCGGTTTGCGGCGTTACTGGCTTTTTTGTCAGCACTTGTAACAGGGGTGAGTCTCGCAAACTATGTTTGATGAGGCGGTCTTCTAGGCTATGAAAGCTAATAATACCAATTCTGCCTCCTGGTTTGAGCCAATGGGGTGCTTGATTGAGGAAAATTTCTAGAGACTCCATCTCCTGATTAACAACTATTCGTAGAGCTTGGAAAACACGGGTGGCTGGATGAATCCTACCATAGCGGTACTTACGAGGAACACAAGAAGCGATCGCGTCTGCTAGTTCTTTGGTGGTTTGTAAGGGACGTTGCTCCACAATCCGCCGTGCAATCCGCCGCGATAATCGTTCTTCTCCATACTGGTAAAAAGCATCTGCTAATTGTACTTCATCCCAGTGATTAATGATATCTGCTGCGGTGAGGGACTGGCGCTGATCCATCCGCATATCTAATTTAGCAGAGTGACGAAAACTAAAGCCTCTTTCTGGTAAGTCTAGTTGAGCAGAACTAACCCCCAAATCGGCGACTATGCCATCAAATAAAACCTCCCCTGGCTGATATTGGGCAAAATTACCATGCCAGAATTGCACAGCATCGCCATAGGGTGTTAATTTGGCTTTGGCAGCTGCGATCGCTTCTATATCCTGGTCAATGGCTGTTACCTGAATATCCGGTGCTGCGGCTAGAATTAACTGGCTGTGTCCCCCTCCACCCACCGTAGCATCCAGGTAATGTCCATAAGGACGGATATTTAAGTATTCCACTAATTCCTGACTCAAAACCGGCAGATGTACAAATGCCGATTTCTTGATCTCCTCAGCTTCAGTTTCCATATCACTAGATATAATCAAAATTAATAGTAGATTGGGCAGAGTGCGTAACAATAGTTGTGGGATGAGAGAGCAAGCCTACCATTTGCCGCCAGCTTATTCCTAAGGTTGGAAAGGTTGCATTACTACATGCTTTGCCTTGATAGTCAGCACCGTCGATTCTGGTACTTCCTCCCAATCATCTGTCAAAGCCGTCAAAGGTTCAGAAACTACAACACGAGCATTTTCAGACAACTGCTTACACCAAGGATTCAATAACTGACAACTACGCCAACTTTTACTGTAATAGAGGCTGCGCGATCGCTGTACTGTAGAATAGCGAACAGCAATAAGGTGTTCTCCCTCAGTAATGCCAAGAGTCATCTGTACAGATGCACTCACTCCCATATCTTGGCTAACCTGTTCAATAAACCTGACCATTTGTTCTAATGCTGGCACCGGCTCGTTAGTTAGCCCAAAAGTCAATGCCAGATAGAACATAATTTCCGAGTCAGTAGTACCTTGAATGGCTGGATAGAGCTCAGGGGCAATCGCCAATACCAGCTCTCGCTTAATGCGCTGGAAATTATCAATCACACCGTTATGAACAAATAACCACTTGCCATGTCGAAAAGGATGGCAGTTGGATTGCTGCACTGCTGTCTCAGTCGCCGCTCGAACATGAGCGAGAAACAACGGAGATGAGATTTGTGCAGCTAAGTCCCTCAAATTGCGATCGTTCCAAGCTGGTTGAATACTTCTATATATTCCTGGGGTAACTCTATTACCATACCATCCCACTCCAAACCCATCACCATTAGTAGTAGTTACAGAAGTACGGGCAGCTAAGCTTTGATCTATCAAGGAGTGTTCTGGCTTGTAGATTAAGTCTTCCAAATAAATTGGGTTACCCAAATAAGCAAGCCATCGACACATTAATTTTCTCCACTTCATTTAGTGAAAAGTAAAAAATCAGGAATAGCTTTCCAGACAAGCCATAAAACGTTGTGCTTCCGGATGTTGCGATCGCTTAAATTCTTCTGGTGTCCCCAATGCTACCAATTCTCCCTCACTCATTAAACCAATTCTCGTAGCCAGGAGGAAGGCTTCTTGAATATCGTGGGTAACAAAAATGACTGTTTTACCAAGTTGTGTTTGTAAATAGCGAAACTGTTGTTGCAGTTCCAGACGGGTGATAGGATCAAGAGCACCAAAAGGTTCATCCATTAATAGTATAGGTGGGTCAGCTGCCAAAGCCCTAGCGACACCGACCCGTTGTTTTTGACCCCCAGAAAGTTGATGAGGATAGCGCGGGGCAAATAGATCTGGTTCCAAACCAACTAAATTTAATAATTCATTTACCCGCCCCTTAAGGGTATTAGGTTTCCACCCTTCTAGGGAAGGGACAAGTCCCACATTACGCTCAACGCTAAAATGGGGAAATAAGCCAATTTCCTGAATTACATAGCCAATGCGTCGCCGTAATTGAATAGCATTCCAGTCAGTTGTAGCACGCCCTTGAACTAGGACTTGCCCTTCTGTCGGCATCAAAAGATGATTAATTAATTTTAAGGTAGTCGTTTTACCACTGCCACTACGCCCTAGTAATACCAACACTTCCCCTTTAGGGATGGTCAAATTTAGATTGGATAACAGGTTGCGCCTCTCTATTCTATAGATGACATCCTGAAATTGAACAGCAATCTCTTCTTCTGTGAACATTTAGTTGAAATTTCGTAAATCTTCATCTAAACTACGAGCGGCAATTGCCCCCTGAGCTACTGCTGTTGCCACACAGGGGTCTCTAGGATTGGTGACATCTCCCGCAGCATAGATATGGGGAATTGATGTACGTTGAAATTGATCTGTTGTGATATAGTTGGTAAAAGTATAGTCAAATATAGACAGACTGAATTTCATTTCAGAAATTCCTTTCACTTTCACTTTGAGAGATTAATTCTCCTGGGGTGAACTACGCACCTCTGGTATCCCATAGCGAGTAAACGCATTTGGGAATGCTTTTCTGAGAATATTGTAGGAACCCATTACATCGGATTGACAGAGAAATCCTCCATCTGTACGATATAAACCTCGCTTGATTCTTTTTCCTGAAAAAACTGGTTTTTCAGTTATCTGTCCATAAACTGGGAGCGGATCATTATTGAAAAAGTTAGAAGCACTAGTATAGGATTCTTCTTGAAGAATCACATGTATTCCTACTAATTGACATTTGTAAGTAATCATGTCAATTAATCGAGCATGGGGGATAGTCACAAATTTTTGGTTATTGACTTTCCCTAAGTTTACCTCTTGTTTCCAACCGAGATTATTACCAATGACTAAAGTGGTAATTTGTTGCTGTGTCAAGAGATTCACTAAATAACGACTAGCCTTGTGAAGATAATCATCTACTTTCTGATTTCGACAGCGAGTGAGACGGCTAATTCTTTGAGAGCTGTGACGATTACCAATTAATCTTGATTGTAGGAAAGCACGACGTTGGTTATAAAATTGGTTCAGGCTTTTTAACGGTCTGCCATTAATCAACAAAGGAGTAAAATCCGGTTGATTTGAAGTTACAGCCATCAAATTATCTACACCCAAATCTATTGCTGCTATCCTGTCATTAGGGACTAAGAACTGTTCAT
>JAAHHL010000150.1 GCA_010672185.1 Caldora sp. SIO3E6
GTAGGCAGGAGGCAGGAGGCAGGAGGCAGGAGGCAGGAGGCAGGAGGCAGGAGGCAGAAGGCAGGAGGCAGGAGGCAGAAGGCAGGAGGCAGGAGGCAGAAGGCAGGAGGCAGAAGGCAGGAGGCAGGAGGCAGGAGGCAGGAGGCAGGAGGCAGAAGGCAGGAGGCAGAAGGCAGGAGGCAGGAGGCAGAAGGCAGTCCCGATGAAAAATTTTTTTCACCACCATGCATGAAAGTCCCTCTCTCCGGGGTGAACGAAATTTTGCGTGGGATTTATAGCCTAAGTGTTCAAAAAATCATCAGTTTTCCTTTGTCTTTCTATCTCTCCATACCTCCCACACTCCCCACACCTCCCACACCTCCCACACTTTTTTTCGCTCACCCCTCTCTCCGCGTCCCCGCGTCCCCGCGTCCCCGCGTCCCCGCGTCCCCGCGTCTCTTTCAAGTCAGCAGTACCCATTCAAGACTCATAATGGAAAACTTTCCTGTGGATGCCCAGCCTAATGAGCAACAGACAGCATCAACTTCCTCTCCAGTAACTCCCTTTGATCGTACTATGATGCAGCGGTGCATCGAACTTGCCCGCCGAGCCTTAGGATGCACTACTCCTAATCCCCTAGTAGGTGCTGTAATCGTTCGGGATGGGAAGATTATCGGGGAAGGGTTTCATCCCGCTGCTGGTAAACCCCATGCAGAGGTTTTTGCCTTGCGGGAAGCTGGAGAACAGGCAAGAGGAGCAACGATTTATGTTAATCTGGAACCTTGCAATCACTACGGCAGAACCCCTCCCTGTTCAGAAGCTTTAGTCAAGGCAGGAGTTGCGAAGGTAGTAGTGGGTATGGTTGACCCCTATCCTAAGGTATCAGGGGGTGGGATTGAGCGCTTAAGAGCGGCGGGGATTGAAGTTGTCGTTGGTGTGGAAGAAGCTGCTTGCCGCCAACTCAATGAAGCCTTTATTCATCGCATTCTCTACCAAAGTCCCCTGGGAATTTTGAAATATGCCATGACCCTTGATGGCAAAATTGCTGCTACCAGTGGTCATAGTAAATGGGTAACCTCTCAAGAGTCAAGGAATTATGTCCATAAACTGCGCTCTGCTTGCGACGCTGTGATTGTTGGCAGTAATACCGTATTAGCAGATAACCCTTACTTAACTAGTCACAATCCCCATCTTCCTAATCCCTTACGGGTAGTCATGAGTCGTAACCTCAATCTACCGATGACTGCCAATCTTTGGCAAACAGCCCAAGCCTCTACTTTAGTCTTGACAGAAGCAGGAGCCAATCCGGATTTACAACAGTGGCTAAAGAAAAAGGGAGTGGAGGTGGTGGAGTTGCAACTCCTGACACCAAGCCAGGTAATGGCTTATCTGTATGAGCGACAACTGTCGAGCGTCTTATGGGAATGCGGTGGAACTTTGGCAGCCAGTGCTATCACTGATGGCACGGTGCAGAAAGTCATAGCGTTCATTGCTCCAAAAATTATCGGCGGTAAGTTGGCTCCTTCTCCAGTAGGAGATTTGGGGTTAGCCACGATGACAGATGCTCTGAACTTAGAAAGGGTCACTTGGCGTCAACTAGGGTCAGATTATGTTGTGGAGGGTTATTTGCCGGTTAGAGATTAGTTGTTAGTTATCAATGGATAATTGATAATGGATAATTGATAATTGGTTAATTTGGTCTAAGACCTCTTCATTTATGAAGAAAATAAAAATAAAATATTTTCGAGGATTGTCAATCCTCTTTTTTCAAGGAAAGGTAATTATCCATTATCCATTGTTCATTATCAATTATTGAATGGTTTTGTGCTCAATAACAAATAACACATAACATTCATCAACAAATGCTCGAAGTAGTGGTTTGGAGCCTGCTAGTCGGCAATCTCGGCTGGCAGGCAGTAGTTGTGAGTAGATGGCTGCGCTGGCAGCAGGTGATTAGTAGTCAGCAAGAACAGGAGGAGGAAGAAATTTTGACCCGTTTCCAATCACAAGAAGATTCAGCATCGACAAAGCTGCCAAAACCAGGTAAATTTATCTTACCAGGTAGTTCTCATCCAGAATCTACCGATGAACAACTAGTTGGCTGGGAATTCAAGATTGTGCGAGCTAGTCGTGACCTATTTCAAGACCCGGCTGAATTCCGGCGGTTGTGCGAAGAAGAGGCAACTACAGGCTGGATTCTGCTTGAAAAGCTTGATGACCGGCGGATAAGATTTAAGCGATTGGTTGCTTTGAGAGATTTCATGGATGGGCAACAGCCGAGCCATGACCCCTATCGCACTCATTATGGTACTTTATTCACACCCCTACATTGGCTGGGAGCGATCGCGGCGGTGTTGGTAGTTATATTACCCTTATATTTAGGCTATGGTTTGATCTCGACGAGACTTGAACAACCACAGCCCAAGTTACCAGAGCCTACTACTAGTACTTATGAGGAAATTCCACCCCAAGATTTTCCTCCGGTGAATTGAGCTGAGGGAGTGTGAGAGGTGTGGGGAGTGTGGGAGGTGTGGGAGGTGTGGGAGGTGTGGGGAGACAAGGGAGACAAGGAAGACAAGAGAGATAAGAAAGAAATGTCCAATTCTCAATTCTCAATTCTCAATTCTCAATTCCCCATTCCCAAACAACCAACAACAAATAACAAATAACAAATAACAAATGACCAATAACCAACAACAAACAACAAATGACCAATAATATTAAGTGGATAGGCAAAATCGTCGCTACGGCAATGCTGTTTCTGGCTATAGCTCCCCAGCACCAGCAAATTGCCCAGGAGGAAGAGGAAATACCTAGGGTGTTCCTCATGGATCACACCTGTGTTGACACCGGAACTGGCAATTGGAAGCAGGAGACTGAAGATGTTTCTGTAGGTAGAGCAGTTTACACTTCTAAGTTATATATGGGGGCAGGTAATAGCTTTGCCTCAATGACCTGTAGAATAAAACCCGATCATCCAGAGATCAACTATCAAGCACTGCACTTAGCCTTTGGTATGCGCGATAATGACCAAGATAGTCCTGGGGTTAAGGTCAACCTTTATCTAGATGGACAAAAAGTTGGGGATCATTCTTGGATAGTGTCTCCCGGAAGAGGAGTATCTACTATAATCCCTCTCTTTAATGTTGAAAACATTTCCCTAGAAACTATTTGTCAGAACCCATCACGACGATATTGCGATCGCGTTTATTTCTGGGAAACTTCGTTAGAAATCACTGTACCAATTGTAATAGAAGAGAACTAGTGCCGCTGCGCGGAATTCAAAGTTCAAAATTCAAAATTCAAAATGCTTATAGAGTAGAACTTAATAATGAACGTTGCTATCATTGGGTGCGGATATGTCGGTACAGCGGTTGCTCGTAATTGGCTGGAAGAGCAAGGCTTGGCTGTTACGGTAACTACCACGACTCCTGAGCGTGTTCCTGTGCTGGAAGCTATGGGACTACGAGCAGTATTAGTTAAAGGAAATGACTTAGAGGGTCTACAGTCTGTAGTACAAAATCAGGATACTGTACTCTTGAGTGTTGGGGCGAGGAATGCCCAGGCATATGAAGAAACTTACCTCAAAACTGCTCAAACTTTAGTCTCGGTTCTCAAGCAGACAACTACAGTAAGACAAGTGATTTATACTAGTAGTTATGCTCTCTATGGTAACAGAGGTGGAGCTTGGGTAGATGAAACTTCTCCCATCGCCCCAGGGACTGCGAATGCCGAGATTATTGCAGAAACTGAGCAAGTCTTACTATCAGCATCAAATCCACAAATGCAGGTTTGTATTTTGCGTTTGGGGGGGATTTATGGTGAAGGTCGAGAATTACTGAAAATCTTTAGTAGAATTGCCGGGATGACTCGCCCGGGAAATGGTGGCGAACCAACGAATTGGATTCACCTTGATGATATAGTTGCTGCCATTGAATTTGCTCGTTTACACCAACTGCAAGGTATTTACAATCTGGTAGATGATGCCCAGTTAACTAACCGAGAAATGCTCAACCAACTTTGTGAACAGCATGGTTTAGCTAAAATATCCTGGGATGAATCTCTCCCTAGTACTCGTTCTTATAATGCACGGGTATCGAATCAAAAGATTAAGGATGCCGGTTATCAGTTAATTCAATCAGAAAGGATTGTTTAAGCTATCGTTGTTGGTTGTTTGTTTTTTGTTGTTTGTGATTAGTCATTATATCAAGTTCGGATAATCACTTATAATTTCCTTCTCCCTTGCAACCTTCTTTCTTCCCTTCTGCCCTCTGCCTTCTGTCTTCTGCCTTGTCGCAGCCAAAGTGTAAGTATTCAACCGAACTTGATATTAGCCATTGGAAAGCTGTTTGATTAGAACTCCTGAGAGGTTGGACGAACTACGATTTCGTTGATATCAACTTCAGCAGGTTGTTCAATAGCATAGGCAATAGCACGAGCTATTGCGTCAGCAGGAATTGCTATTTTAGAGGCAGAAGTCACCAACATATCTACAATTTCCTGATTGGAACTGCCATACTTAAGTTCGGAATTGATTGCACCTGGCTCAATTGTCGTCACCCGAATTTTGCTGCCAACTTCTACCCTTAATCCTTCAGAAATTGCACGTACAGCAAACTTTGTCCCACTATAAACAGCACCACCAAGACCAAACACTTTTATTCCTGCAACAGAAGAAATATTAATAAAGTGACCATTCCCTTGCTCTTCAAATATTGGCAATGCAGCTGCAATACCATAGAGGACACCTTTAATATTGATATCGATCATTCGCTCCCATTCATCTACTTTCGTCTCTGACATAGGAGCGAGTGCCATCAAGCCCGCATTATTGATCATTACATCTAAACGACCAAAAGTTTTATATGCCTCGTCAACCAAGGCTTTCACATCACTTGCCACGGTGACATCTGTTTTCAAAACTGTGGCTTGACTACCAGTGGCTTGAATCTCTGCTGCAACTTTTTCCAATTTCTCAAGCCGACGTGCCCCTAGTACCACCTTAGCTCCTAAAGAAGCCAAATGACGAGCAGTCGCCTCACCAATACCACTGCTTGCCCCGGTAATAACAATGACTTTGCCTTCGATATTTTGATTCATTTTTATGCTTTAACTCAATGTTATCGATATCGACAGATCCCAGAGTCATATTAACATGGGTAAATGTAACCTGAGTTCAATTTAATAGATAAATCGATGAGTTTTTTCTCCCTCAGCTTCCCCCGCCTCCCCACTCTTTTTGTAGTACAATATATTTTATATTGAAACTTTTATAATACGGTATCATAGCAATGGCACAAGTCAAGCTGGTCTATCCCAAAATCCCAGACAGTAAAAACTGTCCCCTGAAGCAATGTATTGCTTTTGAAAAATACGATGGTACTAATCTTCATTGGGTTTGGGAGGAAGAGCTTGGGTGGTATGCTTTTGGCACTCGTCGTGACAGGTTTGATTTAGATGAGATGGGGATTGCAGAATTTAATGCTGCTCATCCAGGTTTAGAGGAAGCACCTGAAATCTTCAACCAAGATTTTGCCCAGGCTCTGGATACTCTGTTCCGCAATCAACCACAATATAATCATCCTGAAATTACCGTCTTTACAGAATTTTTCGGCCTTCATTCCTTTGCCGGAATGCACAAAAAGGAGGATGACAAAGAACTGATTCTCTTCGATGTCCAGACACCTCAAGGTATAATTCATCCAGAACAATTTCTCCAGGATTTTAGTGAATTTAAGATCCCAAGAGTTGTTTATCGCGGCAAACTTACCGGCAAGTTTGTTGATAATGTGCGTGAAGGTCAATATGGTGTTGCGGAAGGTGTGGTGTGTAAAGGAGGTAAGAATAGTAAGGAATTGTGGATGGTGAAAATTAAAACCTACGCCTATATGAAAAAACTACAGCAGGCTCTCCAAGATGATTGGGAGAATTATTGGGAGTAATCTTTAAGCTTAATTTGCTAAATTGCGCATATAGCAACCGCCAAAGCGATTAGGACAAGGGGCTTAAGCCCCTTGTTAACTTGCTTTACCTGAGAATGTCTTAACCGCCCAACACCATATCCAGGTTAATGCAACCAATCTCTAATTCCGACTTCAGATGTCCGACTTCTTGAAGAAGTCGGACATCTCCGCTAGAGACGCGCCTGCCGAAGGATGCCCGAAGGGCTGTTGGCGCGTCTCTACACTAAGGCTCTATAAAGTTTTTACAGCTTCGAGCAGGTGTTGATGAACTGATTTGGATGAAGCAACTACTAACCCTGGTAAACTGTAGTTACTACACTCAGACAAAGGTGGCAGTTCACCACCGTCGAAGGTGGTCACAATGCACCCAGCTTCTTTTGCCAGGAAAGCGATCGCAGCTCCATCAATAAATTTGCCTCTTCTAATTACTGCTCCCGCTATATCTCCACTGAGAATACCGTTGAGATTGGGAATTGGTGTTTCTTTAGAATAACAAGTGGCTACATCTATCACTTGATAATGCTCCTTGAGCATAGTTGTTAGTTTTCCCATTGCCCACCCCAGCAAGATGGATGGTTGGTAATCAGTTACTTTTAAAGGCTCACAAGCATCTAAATCTACTTCTAGAGCTCCTCGAAAAGTGCCTTCTCCCTTGATGGCATAATAATAAACGTTTAAGGCAGGGGTAATGGCAATTACAGCTTCAAACTCAGCAGGACTCAAAACAGTGAGAATAATTTGATAGTTAGAATGTCCATCTTTATAGAACTGAGTGCCATCAATGGGATCTAAGGTAATTAAGTAATCCCCTTGGGATTCAAACTTGAGAGAGCGGAAATATTTAGTATTGCCAGAGATTTCAAACTCTTCCCCATAGAAGCTGATTTGAGGGAAACTGCCCAGAAGTACGACTTCTACCAGGTTTTGTACAGCGAGATCTGCATCAGTCAGTGCCGCAGCAAAAAAGTTATCACCTTCATCTTTAGATGGCAGTGTTCCAATCATCGGTTGAATCTGACGAGCATAGGCTGCTGCCATGCGCAGATGGGGGAGTAATGTTTCTAGAATCAAGCGAGGGGTTGGTTGTGAAGACATTGATTGTGATTACTCTTTCGTCTGGTATTGATTGAAGACACCTAACACTTTTACCAGAAAATTCCTCCTGAACTCTTAACTTATTACTTATTACTTATTACTTATTACTTCAAAACCCACGTCAATCGACTTGATGAGGCAAGCCCTAATTAGTGATCTCTCGAGAGGCCAGTAGCTTTAACAAAATATTGTCGTGAACTTTACGAGTAATAGGGTATCTTGCAGCAAAGCAGATTCCAATCAGCAATACCATCCCAGGCAAGGGGCCTACTATCCACCGAATGGCTACCAGAGCAGTATCCGGCTGAACTAGGGCTATTTCATTACTGCTGCTTTGAGTGAGATAACCTGAACCCTCTAGTATTTTTCCTACCAGAAAAATCGATAGGGCTGTGCCCAGCTTTTGCAGTTGTACCATCACAGCACAAAAGATCCCTTCTCTGCGTTGTCCAGTATGAAGCTCATCCAAATCAATCACATCAGGCAGCATCGACCAAGGAATTAGGTATGCTGTTGAGAGTCCCATACCCGCCATCACACCCAGTGCATACATCCAAGCAACCTGTTCTGGCTTCAGGAGAAATAGTCCGATTTGGGCTGCGACGGTTAAGGGAATGCCCCAACAATAGGTTGCGCGTTTACCAATCTTTTGGGTGATCCAACTCCAAAAGAACATCATCAGCAACGCCGTCCCTTGGACAGCCAGAATCATTTGGGTCAAGTGTCGATCCGGCAGTCCCATCCAGTTGCTCACAAAATAGGGCAAGATTGCAGCCGCTGTTTGTAATGCCATCCAGGAACACAAATATACCCCCATAATGTAGAGAAAAGGGCGTAGGCTCAAAATGAATCGTAACTGCGGCCAAAGGTGATCATGGGAAATCGATTCAACCTGAACTCGCTGGTTCTGAAGTTGCCAAAAGCGTTTGGAAGTTGCCCAGACACATCCATACACACAGAAAATGACAATCGTTCCGCAAATACCTCCTAGCCAAGCATAGCGCTGACTAACATCGGTTACCCTCGCAAAAACAATCTGAGCGATGATCAGACCCAGAATACTGCCACCAATGGCAAAAGCTGACTTGAAGCTAATTAACTGGGTGCGCTCATCATAGGTTTGGGTGAGTTCAGCAGCCAGGGTGGAATGGGGAATGGCAATAGCAGTTAGGGCGGCATAGAACAACAACAACATACTGGTGTAGTAGACAAAAAGTTGCCCATGGCTTGTCAGGGGAGGAAGCAGCCAGAGTAACCAGAAACTGATGCCTAAGGGCACTGCTCCCCATAGCATCCAGGGAAAACGTCTCCCCCATCGAGATTGAGTCCGATCACTGAGCCAGCCAACTAGGGGATCATTAACCCCATCCCACAGTTTCCCAACTAGCAGAATGCTCCCCGCCAATCCTGGGGACAGACCGACAAAATCGGTAAAAAAGAACAAGAGAAAAAAGACTAAGATACTATTAGGGATTTCTTTGCTAAGCTCGCCGACTCCATAACCTAGCTTGGTCTGAATATCCAAAGGAGCAGTTTCTGTCCGGGTGCTGATAGTTGGTAAGCGAGCCAAAATTTCAAATCCTTGCTGTGTGAATCAACTATGGGGATAAATAAGTAGGTAGTGCCGTGACCCACCTAAAACTGTGCAATAGAAAATCTACAGATTTCCTTGTAAATTCAGGGTCTTAACTATAAATGCTAATGCCTCATTTTAGCTGGGTCACGGCAGTAGGGATAAATAAACGGAAGTATGTTAACAAATATTAAGGGAGCTAAAATCCTCTTCCCTTCTGCCTTCTGCCCTCTGCCTTCTGCCTTGTCCCAACGACAAATATTAAGGCCAACCTACTTACATACCTATTTTCCAAAGTCCAATGGGAACTCATGTAGATTTTATTCCTTAATCCTCTGTGCTACAGCAGCTAACACTGCCTCATGAATCACCCCATTACTAGCGACAATACCCTGATTATTGAAAAGCTTAGCACCACAAGAAAAGTCTAAAGGTTTGCCATACATATCCGTTACTCTTCCACCAGCCTCTTCTAACACAATTGTTCCTGCTGCATGATCCCAAATATTCTGTCTTTTCTCGGAAGAAAGAGGCAAAGGCAAACGGATATAAAGAGCAGCTTCACCCCGTGCCACTACACCATACTTGGCCATAGAATCAAGCCGAAGGGAGGGAGGAATAAGTCCCACATCTTGAACAACTGCTTGTTGCACTGCTGCGTTACCATGCTCTACTTCCACACTCTCGATTAATCGCCGGGAAGCAACTTGATCATTGTTAGTGAGATGAATTGATTGTGGCTCACCGACCTTCAAGGGGATCATAGTTGTTCCTTGATCCCTTATTGCCACAAAGATAACCCCCCGCTCACCATCCGGTTGAGCTAGATTAATGGGTAAAGCCGGACAACCTAAGACTCCCAACTGCAACTCACCCTCTTCCACCAGCGCCAAAGCGATCGCATATTGATCGCCTCTGACATATCCTTTTGTTCCATCAATTGGGTCTAAAGTCCAATATCGAGACCCTACTGTTCCATTACCCCGGTCAATCCAAGTAGTAACATCTTCAACAGTAGCACCTGGTATCTGAGCCTGAACATAGTTAGTGACTAAGGACAACTGCTCAGTATTAGCAGGCGATCGCAAAAAAGCAGAGTCTTCTTCTGCCACCATGGGATCATCAGGAAAAGCCGAAGCCAGTGCTTGACAAATTACTGCCTGGGCACCAAAGTCAGCAACCGTAACAGGACTACGATCAGGTTTTTTCATGGCTGAAGAACCTCGCTCTTGTCGAACTTGCTCACATAGCTGAGCAGCGGCCTTAACTGCGGCAATTGCTAATTGCTTTTCTTGTTGGTAGGACATGGTTAATATTTGCCTCTTATGATAATAAAGTAACCCTTGTCAAGGAAAAATAATGAAAACAACTCTAGATGCTAACCACATGACTATGAACGATGTTTATAGTCTCTTAAAATTTAGAGAGCAATTAAATGATTCAATCTCGTCATTACTTGCTCTAGAACCCCTGACTGAACTAGAAAGTCAAGAAATCTTAAAAATTCGTGAGGTCTTTCGTAGCTACTACGATGCAGGAAAAGTTACTGAAGGGCAAGTTAGGCTATTACCAATTGCTCAATTAATGTGGCTATCTGGATTTTATCAGACTGCTATCAAAATTACTTTAGAAGAAAACATTGCTCAGATTGATGTCGAAGATGAAGACACCATCATCAAAGGCAGAATGGATATCTTAGCAGTAAATAGGGCGCAACAAAGAACAGGTATTACTACCTTTGTCATTCTGTTGATTGAAACTAAAAATAGTACAGTTAATGCTTTGGAGGGATTACCTCAACTACTTACTTATGCTTATCGGCGACTAGAAGAACAATCAGGAATTTGGGGATTGACTACTAACGGACTGAATTATCAAA
>JAAHHL010001500.1 GCA_010672185.1 Caldora sp. SIO3E6
TCTGGTGAACAGAGCAGTTGAATGGCTTCTAAGATTGATGTCTTACCGCTATTATTAACTCCAACCAATAAATTTACCCTACCAAGTTGCTGAAGCTCAAAGGACTTGAAGCCACGAAAATTTTCTATCTTTAGAGTGTTCAACATAATCTCATATTTATCACATCCGTAAGATAAATCCAATTTTGCTATTCCCTATTCCCCATTCCCAAAAACCATGTAATTTCGTAGGGTGTGTTAGCGAAGCGTAACACACCGTTCCCCGGATACTGATACCTTGATGTCTGGAGTGTAATTTTCCCTAAAATTCCTGCGTCAATCATTTGGTGGTAGTCTTATACAGAACAGTTGACCAAAGTTTTTATTGGAGTTATCAAGGCAACAGGAATACTAATAATTTTCTAATAAGATAGAAGGAAATAAGATAAAATCCTGTTGCCTGTTGCCTTTATTTGGGCGATTTTTAAAATGATTGTACCCGTTATGCGGTGCGTTACGCTTTGCTGCTAGCGCACCATGCTACGCAAACGCTAACACACCCTACTTTTGCCTTTACTTACTTGTTAGCCGAGAGACCTTTAACAAATTGCAAACGTTGGGTAATCATCGTCATCCCATCTCCTCGAATTAAGATTGCTGAAATCCAACGTTGATCTTCTTCAAGAGGTGCTTCCCCCATCTTAAAAATTCCACCTGCGGGTAGCAACTTTAACTCAAACTCAGTAGGGTTAGTATAGCGTTCTATGTCAATTGCTTCTTCCATTGCAGCTCCTAGTAGTAGTTGATTCCCCAATGGCTCCTGAACAATAGCATCAAAGTTATACTGCCGACCGATACGCACCTGCTCTGGTAAATTTACTTCCACAGTCGGAGGATTTACCCCGGAAGTTAACTTACTGTTTTCCGCTAAAACTTCCTGCTCGACAATTTTTTGGTTTTCAAAGTGCTGGCGCGATCGCAAAATAGACTCAAGTTTGAGCTCGCCCGCATTAGTTTGGGAGCTGGTAATATAGGTAACAGTTTCAGCAACGATGCCATCACTATCCCTTTCCCAATTCTGAAGTTCTGTGCGATAGCTCAACTGAGGATAAAGCTGCCATAATTTAGTTAAGGCGGATTGCATGGAAGTGTAGGTTAAGCCATCAGAATTACGGAAATCAGCATCGTAGAACTGCATAACTTCCTCAATGTTGCCACTGTTGGCTGCTGCGTCGATTTGTGTGAGAGCATCTTTAAGTTCAGGAGGAGCAGTATCGGGAGTTTCTGCTTGAGCCTTCAAACTCCATCCCACGGTTAAACCTAAGGTTAAAAAGAAAAATACTGACCAATTCAGAGAACTAGACTTCACTGTAGCTCTTAGAGTCTCTGAGAGTCGTTGTAGACAATTTACCGGATTACCCATGCTTGTTGAGGAATAGTTGATTAGTGTTTTATTTCTTGAACTTTAAATGGTATGCTCAGTTATTTACAACCAAATTCTGATCTTAGCTGAGTCAAGCCACTTGTAGGAGAAAGACCAACCTTGCCTGATGCACCGATTCGATTGCTGATTGCTGCTAGTGGTACTGGGGGACATCTCTTCCCCGCGATCGCTGTTGCTCAACAGTTACCAGATTACAAAATTGAGTGGTTAGGTGTGCCTGACCGTTTAGAACAAGAGTTAGTACCAACTCAGTATCCTCTCCACACTATTGGGATAGAAGGCTTTCAAACACGCTTTGGTCTTGGTACATTGCGTATTACTGGACGCCTGATTAGTTCCTTATATCAAGTAGGGCAATTGCTCAAAAGTGGGAAGTTTAATGGTGTTTTCACTACCGAGATCT
>JAAHHL010001501.1 GCA_010672185.1 Caldora sp. SIO3E6
TGTTGTTCTAAGTTTTCAATTTTCACAACTTTACCGGAATGTAGTGATATAATTGGGTTATTATTGGATTTGTCTCCTGCAGGATAGATTTGTCCTCTTCCTCTATTGCCTCCAACATAGATTGGGTATTTTAAAAAATGTACATTTTTGTTTTTACCAGGATCAGGCGATAATATTGGGAATATAATTTCTTTATTTTTGTTTCCGGGTATTGGTCCTACAACTAATATATTATCTTTAGATGTACTATATGGTTGAATATATGTACCCTTTGTTTTTTCTTTAATTTCTTTGGGAATTAAGTTATTAGGAGCTAATTTAAATCCTTCAGGTAGTATTAATACTGCACCCATATTTAAAGGACCGCTCTTGCCGTTACTAAGAATTTGTTGGGAACTACTATCATAAGGTATTTTTATTATAGTTTCGAAAACTGTATTAGGTAGTACAGATTGTGGTGCTTCAATTTCTACATTTAGGTGAAAAGCGAGCAAGATGTTTGCGCTATGCGCACGCTACGCGAACGCACTAAAATCTAGAAAAGAACTCAAAAAACAAATTATGCCAATTTTTGGACTTGTCTGACTCCCCAGCTTGTAGTAGACCGACACAGCTAAAATGTGGCGAGAGAAACGGGTTTTGAAGTAATAAGTAATAAGTAATAAGTAATAAGTAATAAGTAAAATACAAGGAGAACTTATCATATCGGTTATAATACCTATAAATTTAGATTTTTCCCCTATCTCCCTTGTCCCCCTTGTCCCCCTTGTCTCTAAATCACCATTTTAGCTGTGTCGCGCCAGTAGGTGGGGTTTAGTCCATTTGGTTGAAAATTCACTTGCTGTATTGGCAAGATACCAGTGCCACATTTTTAATATCTTGTGGAACAGGCTTCTAGCCTGTTTTAATCAGCTTAAAATAGGGATAACACCAAATCCGGGTTAGACACCCCCTTTTTCAGCAAACCGCTTTCATCCTGTAGAGACGTTTCATGAAACGTCTCTACAATGTGGACATACACAGATTTATGTGTGCCGGATTTGGTAGAAGAACTTGGCGGGTTCAACCCATATCTTTCATTCAGGAATTTCTTCGATGACAGATCCAGTATCTCTATCAGCGACTGCGATTGCTACCTTAGCTTTTACCAAAGCCTGCGAAAAAACAGTAGAAAACTTTACTCAAGCCACTTGGAACAAAATTGAGCAACTGCGCCAGACAATTTGGCTAAAGTTGCGCCACCGCTTTCAAGCAGAATCAGTCCTCAACGCCGCAGCACAAGGTTCAGACAGTGATTTGGAGCAAGTGGCTGAGTATTTAGATGTTGTTATGAATGAAGATTCAGAATTTGCTGCGGAAGTAAGGCTGCTTGCTCGACAAATCAATGCAGTTAAAGTGCAAAACGACAACAGCAGCATGAATATAGAGAGTGACAACAACTCTCCTAGTTTTCAAACTACTGGGGATACAGGGAATGTCAACCTTGGTAGTGATATGTATGTAGCCAAAGGGGACAAGGTTTATATTGGTAAGGAGATTAATATTCACGAATCGGCTTCTTGACCGAAGTCGTCTGAATCGGAACAGACAAAGTTAAATCCGCTACAATCTATTATCCCTAGGGTTACTCAGTGGATAGGTTGGCTACTCACTGTGGCTAGCTGTGCCATGACTGCTGTGGGAGGGTTCAAATTAATAAGGGGAAAACTCGAACCGCTAACGGTGATTCTGTTAGCAATTGGTTTCGTTAGCTTGCTCTCCATCTGCCTCTATGTCTGGTTTAAGCGAAGCCGGATTGATGGGAGTGAGGATACGTTGGTTAAGC
>JAAHHL010001502.1 GCA_010672185.1 Caldora sp. SIO3E6
CAAAAATTGATGCCCTTCCGTGTCAATACAAGCGCAGAGATTATCCACTCCCAAGTCCAGAGCAATTGCCTTATTACTATCAACAGATGTTTCTACTTTTTCCTCATAATATATATACTCAATCTCAAACCATCTAGCCGAGTATTTTGGATGTATTCGCACCTCTTTAATTTCTTTGTCAGAAAGTCTTTCTGGCAGTTGAATTTTAACTTGGCCATATTCGGTTTTAAACTTGCGAGACATCGGAACATTAAAATACCCATTTTTGAGTTGGATTCGGGGCATTATCAAAGGGAAGTAACTTTCCTTTGGTAAATATCTCGGCAATTGTGGCTTCTGATTACACTTGCCGATACTAATCGCTTCCAACACTCCCCAGAAAGATTTCATGCTTCTGTCTACCACTCGCATAGTTTGTTGAGCGATATCGGTGTTAAGCAACCGATAATTCTCATTCATTTTGCAGAGGTGGTAGTTAGATTCATAACTCAGACGTTTTCGCTCTTGAAAGAAATATTGCCTGCACTCATACAATGCCACGTTGAAAAGATTCTTGCTCAAGCGACACAAAGCAGACAGGGCATCAAATTCCTGTTTACTAAGTCTTCTGAGTTGGTTCTTTTGGGTGGCGTACATGGTAATTTATCTCGCGCTGAGAACTATATTACCGCGAAAATCACATCTTGTACAGCCTACGACAAGCGAAAATAAGGAGGTCGCTATCGCAAATCTAATGTTGGCGCGGTTTTCCTCCCCATATCTAGAAGTTAGGGGTATCCAAACCGCGCATTAATCCGATGATTGTTGACATCCTCGTCACCACCTCTTCAGCAGGACGTTAAGATATTAAAGATCGTGTCAGCAACAGAAGTGAGCAGTTAAATGTGTGGAATTGTTGGTTATATCGGTCCCCAAGCAGCTACAGAGATTTTAATCGGAGGTTTGGAGAAGCTAGAGTACCGAGGTTATGATTCTGCTGGAGTCGCTACTGTTTGGCAAGGAGAAGTTCACTGTGTTCGGGCAAAGGGCAAACTCCACAATTTACGAGAAAAACTCAATGGCAGAGAAAACCTAGCACAGATTGGTATTGGACATACCCGGTGGGCAACCCACGGCAAGCCAGAAGAGTACAATGCTCACCCCCATCTGGACTCAGCACAGCGAGTGGCAGTAGTACAGAATGGGATTGTTGAAAACTACCGGGAGTTGCGGGAGGAATTGAAACAGCAAGGGCATAAATTCCTCTCGGAGACGGATACAGAAGTAATTCCTCACTTAATTGCTGAATATTTACCCGACTCCGACCATGCCGATTTGCACCATGACACCGCCTTATTAGAAGCAGTGCGACAAGTGGTAAATCGCTTAGAGGGAGCATTTGCCCTCGCTGTTATTGGTGCTGACTATAGTGATGAAATAATTTTAGTTAGGCAACAGGCTCCCTTAACTATTGGTTTTGGTCAAGGAGAATTTTTCTGCGCTTCGGATACCCCAGCCCTAGTATCCCATACCAGTGCAGTGTTATCTCTAGAAAATGGAGAACTAGCACGACTAACACCTCTAGGTGTGGAAGTATACAACTTTGCAGGGGCTCGCCTCAAAAAGATGCCCCGCACCCTCAGCTTAACTCCTGGACAAGTTGAAAAACAGGGCTTCCGACATTTCATGCTCAAGGAAATTTACGAGCAACCAGGAGTGGTAAGAACTTGTTTAAATACTTATCTCAACAGTGATTGGCATCCCTTTGCTCAAGAGTTGGAAGAAGAAGTAACAGATGCGGAGGGTCAGATTCCCCAATCACCAATTAATTTGGGAACATCAGAC
>JAAHHL010001503.1 GCA_010672185.1 Caldora sp. SIO3E6
CTAAAAATGACCTCAGGATGGCTGAATTCTTTGATATGAATAGTTTCTGACTTCTTTTTAGGCAAGGAAAACTCTTGTTCCTCCTGCCTCCTGCCTCCTGCCTCCTGCCTTCTAATGCTTATTACTTTTTCTCCCAAACCCTAACTACACCCAGGATGCCTCAACCCAGGATTGTAGGGAGTGACTCGTTGGGGTTCGGCGGTGAGGATTACTGTACCATCAGGGTTGATGATCCAACCTTGAGCTTGTCGCATTTCCGGGTAAATTGGTGTTCCAGTGCTGTCGGTTGGTTGTTGGCTAACTACCACTGCCGGAGGTGGGTTGCTCGATTCACGAGTTGCCCAGTCTACTAAAGCATTGTTATGGCTTAGGGGGTCTCCAGGATTTGGGGGTAAGCCTCCTTTGCCGATAACAGTTAGGGAACTACCTCCACCGATTTTACCATCGACGAGAGCACAGGCATCTTTGCCAATTAAGCTAGCAGCATCGACTAATACTCCTGGTAACTCGTTTAATCCCTGAGTGGCATCAAAACTGAGGCGGTTGAAAATAAAGATGCCGTCGGTGCCGAATTCGGAAGAGGCAGTAATATCGCTGGAGGGGGTAATTTCTTCTCGGAATTTTAAGCCAAAGATAGCATTGGTGGTAATTTCGATTCTGCCGCCATCCCCAAGGAAAGCATTGGCAATGATATCGCTATTTTCGTTAGGAACACCAATAACGAATTGGGCAGCAATATTAATGTTACCTCCATCCCCTGCACCACTGCCAATGCCTGCGGTGGCACTGATTAGGCTCTGGTTACGCAGCAGTAGGATATCGGCGATATTGAGGTAAATATCTCCTCCTTGATCACTGAAGGCTTCGGCAGTGATAAAACCTTGATCAAGGTTTAGGGAACCGCTGGTGATGCGAATTTCTCCTCCAATGCCTGCCCCTTGAGAGTCTACTACGATTCCTGCACCATCCTCAATGGTCATGGTAATTGGGTCGATAATGATACTACCACCATCGCCGGTGGAACCGGGGGTACTGTTGGCAAATAGTCCAGTACCTGCTCCTGTTAAGGTAATGTTATCGATGACATTCAGTTCTATATTTCCGGCATTGGAGTTGCTGGAAGTAGTAGACAGTAGTTGTCCTCCGTTGGTTGCTAAAAAGCGATGGGCAGTAACATCGATAATACCGGCAGTGCCTTGTCCCTCGGTGGAAGTGGAAACCCTGGCTCCGTTAGTTACTTCAACAGTGGGAGATTGCAGACTAATCCTACCTCCTGTACCAACTCCAGTCGGGTTGACGGCGGAAGAGATAGTACTATTATCTATGGATACGCGATCGCTTGCCTGAATTTTCACTGCCCCAGCATCCCCCCTACCAGCAGTAGCCGAAGACACAGTACCGTTATTCGCTACAGAGAAATAGTTGGTGTCGAAACGGATATTGCCTCCAGCGCCAATTCCAGTGGATTCTACAGCAGAGGAGACGGTACTATTATTGATTGATACGCGATCGCTTGCATGAATTTTCACCTTCCCAGCATTTCCCGTACCAGCAGTAGCGGAAGACACAGTACCGTTATCAGCTAGGGAAAAATTACTGGTGTCGAAACGGATATTACCTCCAGCGCCAATTCCAGTCGATTCTACAGCAGAGGAGATAGTACTATTATCGATGGATATGCGATCGCTTGCATGAATTTTCACCTTCCCAGCATTTCCCGTACCAGCAGTAGCAGAAGAAACAGTTGCGTTATCAGCTAGAGAGAAATTACCTGTCTCAAAACTAATGTTACCTCCTGCACCAATTCCAGTGGATTCTACCA
>JAAHHL010001504.1 GCA_010672185.1 Caldora sp. SIO3E6
TTTTCTTGGAATTATTTTGGGGCATTAGCTGACCGATTGAGCAACAACTAGTTTACCATAGAGGTTTGCGTAATACTTACGCAAACCTCTATGGCCATTGCCGCCGATGCCGCCGTTGTAGCTGTCGTTGCCGCCGCTGTAGCCGCCTCCGCCGCCAGTAACAGAGTTGCCGGAGACGGTGCTGTTGGTCAGGGTTAGTGCTCCTGTATTAGCAAAAATTCCGCCGCCGTTGCCGCCGTTGCCGCCGATGCCGCCGATGCCGCCGATGCTGCCTCTGCCGCCTCTGCCGCCAGCAACCGAGTTGCCGGAGACGGTGCTGTTGGTCAGGGTTAGTGCTCCTGTATTAGCAAAAATTCCGCCGCCGTTGCCGCCGTTGCCGCCGTTGCCGCCGCCATTGCCACCGATGCCGCCAGTAGCCGAGTTGCCGGAGACGGTGCTGTTGGTCAGGGTTAGTGCTCCTGAATCAGCGAAAATTCCGCCGCCGTTGCCGCCGTCGCCGCCGTCGCCGCCGAAGCCGCCGAAGCTGCCAGTAGCCGAGTTGCCGGAAACGGTGCTATTTTCCAGGGTCAATGTCCCAGTGCCTGCAAAATTAATACCACCCCCATTACCAGTGACCTCACCCTTGGTAATCGTGATATCCTTGAGGGTAACGTTATTGGCAGTTATACTAAACACCCGACTGGCATGATTAGCATCTATCGATAAATTATTTTGCCCCGTTCCTTCAATGGTAACGTCATCGCTGATTTCTAACTCACCATTGGTTAGGGTAATGGTTTGCATTCCCGCAAAAGCTGTAGGGTCGAAACGAATCGTATCTGTACCTGAACCAGTTTGACCTTCAACAGTGCTATCGTTATTAGAAGCCTCTAATGCTTCTCGCAGATTTAGCAATCCATCGCCATTGGTATTTCCCGTAATCGTATCATCCGCTGTGGTATCTACTGTTAAAGTATCGAGGGTTCCCTGATAAAACTCCTGCACTCCAGCAGTAAAGGGGGTTGTAGCTTCAATATTTCCCGTTTGATATTCTAGATGCCAATCCCCTCCTAACTGAGCATTGCCGGTTAAATTAGTTGAAGCTGCTACATCGGCTCCGGTTCTGGCTGCCAAACTATTGACAAATGCTTGCCCATGCATCCCTAAAGCGGTAAAGCAACTATAGAGTAAAAGATCCGCTTCTGGCCCTAATCCCGTTTGCCACCGTTGAAATTGTTCTTGATACTGTGCCAAGTTGTGATGGGAGACAAAGGATTTACCTAACCAGAAGTTCCCCCCATTCCCTTCAGCAACTATGTTTAGACTATCTACGGTAAAATTCTGTTCCCCTAATTGAGATAAGCGATCGCCTATCAAAGTAATACCATTTTCCTCAGGAGTGACAATAAAGGAAACTGTCCCTGCCACTCCACCATAAAGAAGGGTTTGGTAATCTTCTACAGTACTATCGATAAAAGTATAGGCTAAATCAGGAAAGTCCTCGTTGGGAAACAAAACCACAGTAGGAGCGCTGTAGTCCCCATTATCAGTACGGATTAACTCTGGGTTAGTAGGGTTAACCCGATTAGCTGCCATCAGAGTGACATCTTGAGCCTTGACTTCCCCCGCAATCCCCACATCCCCATCGACAAAACCCGTATTTCCTCTACTATTACTCAGAGAAATAGTCCCATCTTCGTTAACTGTTACCTGATTAGCATGACCTACCTGATTACCTCCAGTGAGGTAACGAGGAATATCGACTGCCCTTAAACCTATTTGCTGGGGATATTCTCCTGCGGTTAAAGGAGCAGCATCGAGGACTAACTCCACAACCATT
>JAAHHL010001505.1 GCA_010672185.1 Caldora sp. SIO3E6
TGCTCGCACTACGTCTATTCTACATTTGTAGGTTGGGTGGAACACAAGTGAAACCCAACACAATGTACTCCGGCGTTGGGTTTCGCTATCGCTACACCCAACCTACTTATTCCAATATTTTAGGTGTGTCAGTCCACTACATTCTCAAGTGCGATCGCATCCTCTTATATGCAAACTCTGTGACGGGTGTGGTTTGCTTCAAAAAGGCAGTACTTTATATATAAGCGCACACCTTTTCCATTATAAAAATAATAATAGCAAAAAATAATAGCCAACACAACTATTCGAGTTTAGTAGCTCACAGGGTATGGGGTGTAGTTTTGAAGACGTTGCTCTATTCCGCTTTATACTAGAGTGAAATTTTTTCTAGCGAAACCAAACCAGTGTCGATAATAAAGTCTGGAGAAAATAGCCCTGGTCTATACTTAGGTAGTCGAGACTTACCCTTAGGTGGAGCGGATTAATTAGGTTTTGAAGTAACAAGTAACAAGTAATACGTAAGATTAAGAACCCCGACTTCTTGAAGAAGTCGGGGTTCTGGGCAGTTAGGGATAAGTTAAACTCCAGATTTTACTCATCCAGCAGCAGTCGTTTGAAACCTATGCTATCGGGAAATTGACCATCTGCTACAAACTGCCGATAAGCCAATTTTCCCTCAATGTGTGCTTTGATAAACTCTGTTTTGGGTAGCGTTCCTTGCCGCAACCCTGCATATTCCAAATAACTCGAAAATTCCCACTCTCCAGGCTGCTCAACCAACCCTGCTTTGACAGGATTAAGATGAATATAGCGTGAAAGATGGAGCAGATAATCGTCTTCGACAACATAGATACTTTGAAACCGTCCCTGGAACAATACCCCAGCCCGATTGAAGCGCTGATTAATTGCTTTTGTGTAAGAGAGGGAGAGAGATTGCATTGCTTTAGATAGAGTTTCATCCCTCAGGTAAACCAATAAATGGTAATGATTAGGCATCAGACAATAAGCAACAACATCCACTCCATTGCCAATAAGACGCTGTCTGACTAATCGCAAAAAATAAATAGGGCTTGCTGAATAACTGTGGAAGCCATGCCAGACAAGCTTTTCAATCGTTTTCAGTCTAGCAAAGTGCAAGGAAATGGCATTTTTTAGTTCAAAAACCTTGCACTTTTACCAGAAAATTCCTCCTGAACTCTTAACTTATTACTTATTACTTATTACTTATTACTTCAAAACCTGCGTCAATCGACTTGATGAGGCAAGCCCTAAATATAGTTCTCTCGCTCGAAAAAAATTGCCTGGTGATTATTTCCCCGATTGTAGATATGGTAAAAGTTACCAATTTGCAATGAAATTCGTCTTTGGGGCATGGATGCAAATTACTTTCATCTTGTCTTTATTAGTATGACCGAAGATGAGCGATCGCGTAAGTTCTGAGGGACTCCAGAGAAAGTATCTGCCCTCATTTCCCAGCGTTGAAGAACCCCGACTTCTTTAATAAGTCGGGGTTCTGGGAGACTCCCGGCTAGAGAGATTTGACATTTGTGGGGTCTGCTTGCACAGAAAGCTTGCGCGATCGCTGTGTCTATCCGAATAAGTTAAACTTAGTTAATTCCCAATAGACTCCATAGCTGCATTCGTGATTCCCCCCTAATCTCCTCTAGCAACTATCCTAATTTCCCAGCGCTTGAGAACCCCGACTTCTTCTATAAGTCGGGGTTCTGGGAGACTCCCGGCTAGAGAGATTTGACATTTGTGGGGTCTGCTTGCACAGAAAGCTGGCGCGATCGCTGTGTCTATCCGAATAAGTTAACCTTAGTTAATTCCCAATAGACT
>JAAHHL010001506.1 GCA_010672185.1 Caldora sp. SIO3E6
TAAGAGAGACATGGGAAGATCTTCCATGAACACCATGTGGAATAGATACTGGAAATACACAAATAAAGGTTGGAGATTTGGGGGATACGACTCTAATGGGCTCCTAGTAACCTTGCCCCACCTGACAGACTATAGAATCTATTCTTATAAGAAAGTCAGAGGGGAGAAATCCCCATACGACGGCGATTGGACATACTGGGCAAATAGAGGTAAGTACGACCCCACAAACGACGAATTAAGATCCAAATTAATTCACCAACAAAAAGGCAAGTGTCCGATTTGTGGTCAAATACTTCTAACAACAGAAGCAAAAGAACTACACCACAAAGATAGGAACCATGCCAACAACCACATAAAAAATCTGGAAATCCTTCACAAAACTTGCCATCAAGACCTTCACTCTGGAAACAGAAGTGTTGCCTAGTACGAGGAGCCGGATGAGGGGAAACTTTCAAGTCCGGTTCTGGAGGGAAGTAAGCAGAGTAATCGGCTTACTCACCCAACTCGCTCGTAAAGCAGCTCCTGTTGCTGCCTAATAACCTCATATCGGTTCGAGCTTCTGTAGTTTGACTCCGTTAAGGACTATAGAACTAACCCCAACGGATGCTCTAGTAAGTTTTCTTTGGTAGACCTACTAGCTAAGACCCCACCAAAGCATCCCATCATCCGGGACAAAGGATGGTTCCCGCTCTGAGGATCAGAAGGGCTAAACCTGTGAATGAGCGATACGTTAATACCCAAGGCGGACACGGGTTCGACTCCCGTAGGCTCCATTTGTTATTAGTAAGCGTGTCATTGGCTATTAGTACTTTGTACTAATAGCCAATGACAAATGACATGTTAGCGTAGCGGCACGTTAGCAACGCTTTCCGATTGCTTTTGGGGGAACCACTGTAACTCCATCATCTTAGTCTTACCAACACAAACATCAGCCATCTTTTTGAGACGACGAAAGACATTTTCCTGAACATAGGGAATGTTGTTGCGATCGCAGATAGACTTAACTTCTGGCTGGATCTCTCGATATTTCAACATAGGCAGATCTGGGAAAATGTGATGTTCGATTTGGTAGTTAAGCCATAGGCTGAGATAGTCAACAAGCTCTGAGCCACACTGATAGTTCGTCGAACCGAGTACCTGATGAAGGTAGAACTCTTGACGGTTATCATAGTGATAATCAAACCGATAGATATCATCGGCTGTATGGTTTGGCACAATAGTGATAAAGGAGTGGAGATTCGTTAAACATTCTGCTAGCACCTTATTGGCAAAAACAGTTATGACGGCTGCCTTCCCAAGAGGAAAAAAGAGCAGCGGAATGATGATAAAGTGAACAATGCCGTATGGCAAATAGCATAGCATCCACAATCTTCCTACCTGTGGCCGAGAGAAGTCAAAGATATTACCGAAGGTAAGGTAGAGAGTATTCGGACTGCGCAGACGTTTACCACTTTCAGGATCGAGCACACTCATGGTATTCGGTGCATAATACGTTATCTTCCATGAGGTTGCGACCAGAAAAAGCAGTAGATATTTAACTAATCGAGGAAGAGGAAGTTCCTGTAAGTACTTGGTATTACGTTCAGCAACATCGGGATCTTTTGCCTCACCGGTATGGTAGTGATGGAGAGTGTTATGTTCATAACTCCATGCTTCTGGCAAAATCCAATCAAACCAATCGATAAAACGTCTCCACCCCTGAGCAAAATACTTACTTGTATACCGCTGAGGAATGTTCGGTACCTTGTCATAACCCCCATGGGTAACATGGTGTGCAACGATCCATCGAGTACACTGACCAAAACTGATACAGCTCGG
>JAAHHL010001507.1 GCA_010672185.1 Caldora sp. SIO3E6
TGAAGCAGTTCGCCTCAATCCTAATAATGCTACAGCTCAGTATAATTTGGCACGATTGTTAGTGAAGCAAGGCAAGTCAGAGGAGGCAATTGAGGCTCTTCAACAAGTAGTTGCCCTAAATCCAGAACTGTTGCCCGCTCACTATCAGTTGGGAATATTATTAGTGGAGCAGGGTAGGCAAGAGGAAGCAAAGGAGTCATTTTTTCAAGCAACGAGGATTGATGATGAATATGCTCCAGCTCATTACCAATTAGGTTTGATTTTTGTTGAAGAAGGGGATTTTAAGGAAGCGAGTAATCGTTTTGATTGGGTAACGCGACTTCAACCAAATAATGCCGAGGCTTACCGACAGCTGGGAGCAGCTAAACTAAAGGAGGAAGAGTACGAGGAAGCACTTACGGCACTGCAATCAGCGGTGGCTCTTGACAGTAAAAATGCCTTGAGTCACTACAACCTGGGAGTAGCATTACAACAGTTAGAGCGGAATGAAGAAGCGATCGCTCAATATCGTAAAGCAGTTCGCCTTGACCCTAAAATGTCGGAAGGGTTTTTTAATCTAGGTATATTGTTAGGGCAGTCTGGAGAAAAACGCCAAGCGATCGCTCTTCTACGGAGGGCCAAGGCTTTATTTGCGGCTGAAGACAAGCCAGAGAGAGTGAGACAAGTTGACTTGTACATCAAACAGTTTTCAGCGAGAGGAACTTCCTCGGTGACAACCACAGGAGAGTCTCGCTGAGGGAGCTGAGGGAGCTGAGGAAGCTGAGGGAGCTGAGGAAGCTGAGGGAGCTGAGGGAGCTGAGGGAGAGAAGTTTGGCTTCCCAATTCCCAATTCCCAATTCCCAATTCCCGATTCCCAATTCCCAAACAACCAACAACCAACAACAAACAACAAACCTAAATTGGCAAACGGTCAATATCTTGGTTAGAGCCAATCACAACCATCACCAGGCCTTTGTGCAGGCGTCTAGTGGGGTCGGGATTAATCTCAAAATGCTCATTTCGACCAATAGCTATCAAATTTAAGCCATAGTGCTGCCGCAGCTCCAATTCCATAATAGTTTTGCCGTCAAATTCTTCTGGTACCAAGATTTCCACAATACTGTTGTTGGGATCAAGGTCAAATTGTTCTAAGATTGAAGGCTTGGTAAGCGATCGCGCTAAGGCACAACCGGCTTCATATTCTGGAAAAATCACATGATCCGCTCCTACCCGTCGCAATAGCTTACCGTGGACTTCGGAGGAAGCTTTAGCCACTACATGGGAAACACCTGCTTCTTTGAGATTCAAGGTGGTAATAATACTTTCTTGTAAATAGTTGCCGATAGCGACAATTACCGTCTCTAGCTCAAAAATCCCTGCTTCCTCTAGAGCAGAGGGTTCAGTAGAGTCCAGTTGGATAGCATGGGAAACTATTTGTGCTGTCAAGGCTTGATCCACCAGTTTTTCACTGATGTCTGTTCCTAAAACTTCATAGCCTAGGCGGTGCATGGATGAACAAACAGCCCTACCAAAACGCCCTAAGCCAATTACCGCAAACTGTTGACGTTCTCGGCGTATATTCTTAAAGAACCGAAGAGATGACCAATTTACGTTCACACCGCTTTTCCTCGCTTTATTGATAGAGAGTTGGGGGAGCTGGGGAGTTGGGGGAGCTGAAGGAGCTGAGGGAGCTGAGGAAGCTGAAGGAGCTGAGGAAGCTGAAGGAGCTGAGGGAGCTGAGGGAGCTGAGGGAGCTGAGGGAGCTGAGGGAGCGGAGGGAGCGGAGGGAGCTGAGGGAGCTGAGGAAGCTGAAGGAGCTGAGGGAGCTGAGGG
>JAAHHL010001508.1 GCA_010672185.1 Caldora sp. SIO3E6
TCCAGTGAGCAACTACGGTGTTGCCGTAGGCGATCGCACTTTATTTTTATGATACCGCCTTTGAAAACCGCATCCTATGAGTGGGTGGGGCTGTTGGCAATTGGGGATATGTTGATTGGGCGCACGTCGGTGCGCCCCTACAGAAATTCAGAGTGATGGGGAAAATGAGAAACCGGATTTCTCAGTTGCGATCGCTAAAGACATGGAAATAAACTTATTACTTATTACTTGTTACTTATTACTTAACCTGGATGACCCAGCCATTGATTGAACTGAAGGGAGTCCGCAAGTCTTTTGGCTCTAAAGTAATCCTGGATGATGTGGATCTAAGCATTGCTCGGGGTGATGCACTAGGTGTGATTGGGCCCTCTGGCACAGGCAAATCAACAATTTTACGAATTATTGCGGGTTTAGAGCCAGTGGATGCTGGTGAAATTTATATCCAGGGACAGAAGCGTTCCGGTTTAATTGAAGATGCTAAAGACCCCATTGGCATCGGCATGGTTTTCCAACAAGCGGCTTTGTTTGACTCCCTAACAGTGGAAGAAAATGTCGGCTTTTTACTTTATCAACACTCGAAACTAGCTCCTAAGCGGATTCGAGAGCTAGTAAGTCACAGCTTGGAAATGGTGGGGATGTCTGGAGTCGGTAAACTCTATCCGGCAGAATTATCAGGAGGGATGCGCAAGCGGGTAAGTTTTGCTCGTGCGATTATGACTAACCCAGAAAATCCCCAAGATAACCCCGAAGTATTACTTTACGACGAACCAACTGCAGGACTTGACCCAATCGCTTCTACAGTCATTGAAGATTTAGTGCGGGATTTACGCTCTGAGGAGAATGGTTGTAGTACCTACGTTATGGTAACGCACCAAGACAGCACCATTCGTCGTACTACGGATCGGGTTGTTTTTCTCCATGGTGGTAAGGTACAGTGGCAAGGTGCTATTGAGGAAATTGACAATACCGAGAATCCCTTTGTACGACAATTCTTTAGTGCTGATACCAAAGGACCAATCAAAGCCGTTGGTTAAAATAATTAATATGGCTGGAGCTGTTCAATAAATAAAAAGCAACAAATAACAAATAATAAATAATAAAAACTTAACAGTTGACAGCGAACAGGGAATGAAGGAGATATTATGCGATCGCGAGCCATTAGAGAAGGTTCCGTTGGGTTATTGATCTTGGCAGGATTTGGAGTATTCGGGGTTTTAGTTTTGTGGCTCCTTGGTTTTAATCCCAGAAACCGCAGTTACCAATTCACGGTGACTTTCCCTAACATCTTAGGTATGGAAACCGGTGCAGCAGTACGCTATCGCGGTTCCCAAGTAGGGAAAATCACAGAGATTAAAGCTGGCAGTAATGGCATAGATGTAGTCATTGAAATTGAGCGTGCTGACTTATTAATCCCTCACGATGTCAAAATTGAAGCCAATCAAGCAGGCTTGATTAGCCAAACCAGCATTGATATAACACCTAACCAAGTACTGACAACAGATGCACTCTCCCTCAATCCTTTAAGTTCTGAATGCGCGTCTGAGCAGATAATTTGTAATGAGGATCGTCTGAGTGGTGAGGTTGGTGTCAGTTTGGTGGAACTGCTGCGGCAAACTACTCGCGTAACTCAAGCTTACTCTACTCCTGAATTCTTTGATAACGTCAATTCCTTAACCAAAAATGCCTCTGTTGCGGTGGGTGGGATAGGGAAACTTACCAACGAGTTGTCCTTGTTGTCTCGCTCAGTGCGAGGGGAAATAGGAGCTTTTTCCGACACTGCTGATACCCTGACTACCACAGCAAATCAGACA
>JAAHHL010001509.1 GCA_010672185.1 Caldora sp. SIO3E6
GAAAGGAATTTCTGAAATGAAATTCAGTCTGTCTGTATTTGACTATACTTTTACCAACTATCATTGCTAGATACCAAAGTTGACCCATGACATTTATTTCCATTACCTACGGTGTTTTCCTGCTGGTGCTCCTGGGCATTTACTGGTCAGTGAATTCTCCATCTGGAAGGCTGTTGGTACTATTAATTGGCAGTTTGACCTTTTATGCTTCGCTGCAAATTCAATACCTACCCCTACTATTGGGGATTACCCTGATTAATTTTTATCTGGGAAGAGCAATTGGAGCCAATCTAACCCCAGGAGCTCACAATACCAATGAACGTCTGTCTAATCAAAAGTGGCAGTCTGCTCAAAAGAGCTGGAATCGGCGACGCATGCAACTGTTGTGGCTGGGTATTGGTTTGAATGTGCTCTGCTTAGTCAGCTTCAAGTATGTTCCTTTTATCTTGAGCAATATTGCAGTTCCTCTCAATTTACCAGTAGCTGAGGAAAGTGCTAGTTGGATTAGCACTAACTTAATTGCTCCTTTAGGCATTTCTTTTTTCACCTTCGAGTGCATTGCTTATTTAATTGATGTCTATCGCGGTGCTCCAGCAACTAGGCAGTTACTCCAGTTTACTGCCTACAAACTGTATTTTCCCAAACTGATTTCTGGTCCAATAACTCGCTACCATCAATTCACCGGTGGACTGAAGAATTTACAATTTCCCACCCTGGAACGAGTCACAGAAGGACTATGGTTAATTACCTGTGGTGCAGTGAAAAAGTCCCTGTTGGGAGACCGACTGGGTATTTTAGTAGATTTGTCTTTTGGGAACTTAGAGCGAGCTGGTAGTGGTGATTTATGGCTGGCAATATTTGCCTACGGGTTGCAACTCTATCTCGACTTTAGTGGTTATGTAGACATGGCCAGGGGTAGTGCTTTGCTCATGGGAATTAACCTACCAGAAAATTTTGATTTTCCTTACTTTAGTACCAGTATTGCTGATTTTTGGCGTCGGTGGCATATTACTTTAGGAGATTGGATACGTAATTATCTCTACTTTCCCTTGGGTGGCTCTCGTAAGGGACTAGGTAGAACTTGCCTTAACCTACTAATAGTCATGCTGATTACTGGTATCTGGCATGGAGCCGCCTGGGGTTTTGTTGTCTGGGGAGGATTGCATGGATTAGCTTTAATCATTCACCGATTGACTGATGCCATAGCTAATAGACTAAATTGGGTAAAAAAGTGGTGGCAAAGCTGGTTGGGGGTATTAGTTGCCTGGTTTTTAACTCAGTCCATGGTGTTCGTCTCCTGGGTTTTTTTCCGGTTACCCAAAATCAACCAAGCTAACTTAGTCCTCCAACACCTCTGGAGTCAACCAGCAGATATTCAATTTGCCCAAAAAGTTTATATTGAGGCAATTGGTTTAGGGCGTATTCAGATTGCTCTCCTGATAGGAATAATAGTAACAGTAATGACCCTCATTTACTTTTTCCACAGGAGTTTGAAACTACAACTAAACTGGCCAGTGAAGTTGCTATTGATGCCTTTGGGATTATATACTGTCTGGTTGCTAGCTCCTCAAGGGGGTCAACCTTATATCTATTTCGATTTTTAGTATATGGAGTGAGAGAAGGTCGAATTGAGAATTGAGAATTGAGAATTGAGAATTAAACAGCAGCGGAGTACAAAGAGTAGTTAGGGTCTGCTGAATAAGTGTGGAAGCCATGCCAGACAAGCTTTTCAATCGTTTTCAGTCTCGCAAAGTGCAAGGAAATGGTATTTTTTAGTTCAAAAACCTTGCACTTTTACCAGAAAATTCCTC
>JAAHHL010000151.1 GCA_010672185.1 Caldora sp. SIO3E6
TGGGATGGAACCCCAAGACAATTTTAGCTTTATCAATAGCTATCTGAGTCGAGTCAGTCCAGTAATCCGTAAGTACCAAGGTTTTATTGATAAATATATTGGAGATGCAGTGATGGCTCTGTTTCCTACCTCAGCTGATGATGCTCTACAAGGAGCGATTGCTATGCAAGAACAAGTGACTCTCTACAATCAGCATCGGCAAAACCACGGTTATTTACCCATCAAGATTGGCATTGGTATACATACTGGTAATTTAATGCTGGGTACTATTGGCTCAGATGAGCGGATGGAAACTACGGTGATTGCCGATGCAGTCAATCTTGCTTCCCGGATAGAAGGGTTGACTAAGTATTACGGAGCAGGAATTCTGATTAGTGAAGAAACTCGACTGAAGCTAGATAATTTACCGAGTTACAACTATCGCTTTGTGGCTCAGGTTAAGGTAAAGGGAAGACAGAAGATTGTAGAAGTATTTGAAGTTTATGATGGTGACTCGGAGGAAATAAGAGAGTTGAAAACAGATACTAAGGCTAAGTTTGAGGAAGCTCTTAGTGTTTATTACCAACAACATTTTGCTCAAGCTAAGCAAATCTTTCAGGAAATTTGGCAAACGAATCCTGAAGATAAAGCAGCGAAACTATATTTAGAGCGCTGTGAGCAGTATCAAAGGAGTGGAGTGCCAGAACATTGGTCAGGTGTGGAAGCTTTGAATCAAAAGTAATTTTGTTATTGGTTATTGGTTATTGGTTATTTGTTATTTGTCAAGACCTCAGTAACGTTAGCTGCTGGTCAAGGTTACTATAAATTGATGAGTCACTTTTACCCAAATCTGCGGGGGACTCACTGCCAGCATCACTCAACCTAAACCCTAACATCTAACATGCGATCGCTTCTGCTGCTAATTTTACCGGTACTGCTGTCTGCCTGTGGGGCAACCCCGGCAGAAGTAGAAGTGGTGAAAACCCGATACTTTAGTTTGAAGTCAGCACCAGTGGATTACCAAAACCTCGACTCCTTACCTGTTACTACTGAAGGAGAAGCTTTTGCCCTTTCCTTCTTTGATTTTGACCGCAGTTGGCAGAAATATATCCAAACCGTCAAGGTTCGTCCTGTTCAAGGAAGCGATCGCCCGCGTATAGTAATGGATGAACAAGGCCATGCTTACCAAATTGAACCGGGACCTGATTTTGTTAAAGTTGAAGGTCTTCCGGTGATGGCTGATACTCCCCTTAACTGGTATGCTCAAGGACCAACTATTACCCTAGAACCGGATAATAACACCCTGATTGTGCCTTTATTGCCGGGACATCGTTATAGTACAGTGCAAGCAGAAATCGAAAAAACCGGTGGACGGGTTTTGGGAATTTTTGGCACAACCTTTAAGGGATTTCACCCCCAAACTAAAGAAGCAACTCCTCTGAGTTATCTCTACTTCAATCCCAATCGCCTACCCCAAAATAGCGGTAAACAACTACCGATTTATCGCTCTTCCCCAATTTCAGGTCAATCTGCACCGAACATTTTGTTGTCGGGAATGATAACTTATCAAGATGGCCGAACCGAGTATTTAGACTTTAGTCATCTCCAAGGCATTGGCAACAATCCTGATAAGCGATTGGAAAGTATTAAGCAAAAAATTCGCAAAGAACTCGAACAACTCGAACAACGGCAAGATGTAGTCTTGCTAACTATTGATACTCATGGTGTTATGCGCCAACCAGAAGATATCCCAGCAGTTGTGGTGCGGGGAGGAGGCAAACGGGGAGGTCCTTTTTTATTCCATGAAACCCAGTCTGTTGCCAGGGGTCTGCGTATCTTTGATGATCAAACTAGACGCTATTTGGGTTCAATGATTACCCCTTCTTTGTTGATGCGAGACTGTTTAGCTGTTGCCAAGCAAAACTATGGTTCCAATGCAGTAGTTCAGTTTTTGGATGGAGATGCTCCTGCCGCTGCGTATTTTGAAGGAGCCAATATTTCCACCGCTCTAGGAATTCAAGACCCTCAGGTTTTAGATCACTATCGTTTACGGGGAGCTAAAGGTTTGGAGTTGATTGTTGAATATTAACTAAGAATTTAGAATTTAGAATTATTTAATGACGACGAAAAATGGGGTGTAAGTATTTTTTCAGCAAGCCCAAATTAGATACCCAAGACATACAGAATCAATTGCTGTAGGGGCGGGTTTAGGGTCATCGTTAACGCATTTGCTGACAATTTTAGTACAAAACCCGCCCAACGCTATCCCCAGGTTATCGTCTGGGCAGGTTTTGATCGGAATATTTGGGTAAAATGGCCTAGATTGTCGCTAAACCTGCCCCTACAAATTTATCGAATTTATCCCAATTCTCAATTATCTGAGGGATGTTGGTTGCGTTTGCCATTATTTTTTGGTAGCATTATTTCATAATGGAAAAATGTACGCACATATAGGGTATCCCACTAATCTAAAGCCTACAGCATAAGTTTGTAAGCTACCCTAGAAAATTGTTTCAGACCTAAGGTGATTTCTAGGAAAAAATGTACCTATCGTAGGGTGTGTTAGCGCAGCGTAACGCACCAAATTCTGGGTACAATCATTTTTAAAAATCGCCTAATAACTATCTCTCTTCTGTCACTCTCGTTAGAGTAAATTCTGAAATGACCATTTCGCAAGGGTTTCCGAAAATCCCATGGTTTTTGAGTTTCTATCAGTTTGCGATTGCCTACGGCACTAGCGAAGCTAATCGCTAAATATAATGTTCTAACTGAGTTTGAGGATTTGGCTTGGCTATGATTTTACTTTTCCCAGAGTGACAGAAGAGAGATAAAACCTACCACCTAAAACCTAAAACCTAAAACCTAAAACCTAACCCCTTGATGGCTAGTGTTGATTTTTCTTCCTATTTAAAGTTTGTTTGTACTACTCCTCGTTACCAGGAGACATTATCTCGTTACACGGCGACGGATGCGATTCATTTGGTGTTGGAAGCGCAAACGGTAGTGCGGAATGTAGACGGGGAGATGCGGAGACGCGGAGACGGGGAGAAAGAGAAACCAAGGCAGCAGGTTGAGCAATTTCCTGTAATAGAAGGGTTGCTTAAATATGCGGCAAATCATGTGTTGCTGTCAGGGAAACCGGGTTCGGGGAAATCAACCACGCTGAAGCGGTTGTTATTGGAAATGGCACAAGTTGCCCTATCTCTGCCTCTGCTAACTGATAGTGCCCCCCTAACCCCCCAACCTTGGGGGGAACCGGAATCTCAAAGTTCTCCTTGGGAAGGACTAGAATCTCAAAGTCCCCCAGAATTGGGGGATTTAGGGGGTAAAAACCCGGAAGAACCGAAAATTCCGGTGTTGGTGCAGCTGAAATCGGAGTGCCGGATTTTGGAGGCGATTTGTGGGGAATTTCGCCAGGGGCAGTTAGCGGTTAGTATCGAAGAAATCGATAACTGGCTGGTAGAGGGAAAACTCTTCTTGCTGCTGGATGGAGTTAATGAAATCCCCTCGGAGGAGTTGCGGCGACAGTTGCAGCAGTTTCGGGAGGATAATCCCCATACACCGATGATTTTCACTACGCGGGATTTGGCAGTGGGGGGTGATTTGGGGATTGAGAAGAAGCTGGAAATGCGTCCCCTGACGGAACCTCAAATGCGGGAATATGTGGGTAAGTATTTGCCGGAGTATGGAGAAGTATTGCTGGGACAATTACAGGATAGATTGCGGGAGGTGGCAGAAACACCCCTGTTGTTGAAGATGCTGTGTGAAGTATTTGATCCGCAAACTAAGCAGATACCGAATAGTAAGGGAGAGTTGTTTCGGAAATTTGACAGTAAATATAACCAACATAAGCAAAATCCACCGGTTTCGGGAGATTGTCGTCGGTTTCAGTCGGAGATGTTGCAGCATCTGGCATTTGAGATGTTGCGGGGAGATAGGGAGAAACCAACGGAGGCATGGTTAACAGTTTCTCGTAGCAAGGCAGAGGGAATTTTGGAAACCTGGTTGAGTAAGCGGGGGGTAAGTGATGCGGCAACTAAGGGGAAGGAATGGTTAGAGGATTTACTGGAACATCATTTACTGCAAGTAGCGGCAAATCCCAGGGAGATTGAGTTTCATCACCAGTTGTTTCAGGAATATTATGCAGCAGAAGCCTTACTGGTAATGCTTGAGAAGCATGATCTTTATTTAATAGATGATGAGCAGTGGCAGCATTTCTTTTTGAATTATCTCAAATGGACAGAACCAATAGCGCTAATGTTGGGGTTGCTGGAGAATGAGAAGCAGGCAGTGCGGGTGGTAAAGTTAGCGCTGGCTGTGGATTTGCAGTTGGGGGCAAGGTTGGCGGGGGAGGTGAAGTCGGAGTTTCAGCAGCAAACGGTGGGTTTGATAGAATCTGTTAAAGTTCCCAAGCGATGGAAGTTTTGGTTTTTTACTCACAAGCGTTGGGTTAGTATTCCTGAATGGTTAAGGGTTAAGCTTTTGGAAAGAACGAAATCTGATGTAGCCATTCCCAGATTGCTTCAAGCCTTCCAAGATGAAGACTACTATGTGCGTTGGAGTGCGGCAGAGGCGTTAGGAAAAATGGGTTCACCAGAAGCCATTTCTGGATTGCTTAATGTCTTCCAAGATGAAGATGAAAACTACTATGTGCGTTGGGGTACGGCAAAGGCGTTAGGAAACCTCGGCTCACCAGAAGTTATTCCTGAATTACTCAAAGTCCTCCAAGGTGAAGACTCCTCTTTACGTTGGGTTATAGCAAATGCGTTAGGAAACCTCGGCTCACCAAAAGCCATTCCTGGATTGTTCAATGCTCTCCAAGATGAAGACTCTTCTGTGCGTTGTAGTGCAGCAGAGGCGCTAGGAAACCTAAGCTCACCAAAAGTCATTCCTAGATTGCTCAATGCCCTCCAAGATGAAGACTCCAATGTGCGTTGGAGTGCAGTAGAGGCGTTAGGAAAACTGGGTTCACCAAAAGCCATTCCTAGATTGCTCAATGCCCTCCAAGATGAAGACTCCAATGTGCGTTGGAGTGCGGCGGAGGCGTTAGGAAACCTCGGCTCACCAAAAGCCATTCCTAGATTGCTCAATGCCCTTCAAGATGAAGACTTCGATGTGCGTAGGAGTGCAGTAGAGGCGTTAGGAAAGCTGGGTTCACCAAAAGCTATTCCTGGATTGCTCAATGCCCTTCAAGATGAAGACTTCGATGTGCGTAGGAGTGCAGTAGAGGCGTTAGGAAAGCTGGGTTCACTAAAAGCTATGCCTGGATTGCTCAATGCCCTCCAAGATGAAGACTCCAATGTGCGTAGGAGTGCGGCAAGGGCGTTAGGAAAGCTGGGTTCACCAAAAGCTATTCCTGGATTGCTCAACGCCCTCCAAGATGAAGACTCCTCTGTGCTTGGGAGTACAGCAGAGGCGTTAGGAAAGCTGGGTTCACCAGAAGCCATTCCTAGATTGCTCAATGCCCTCCAAGATGAAGACTCCAATGTGCGTTGGAGTGTGACAAAGGTGTTAGGAAAGCTGGGTTCACCAGAAGCCATTCCTAGATTGCTCAATGCCCTCCAAGATGAAGACTCCAATGTGCGTTGGAGTGCAGTAGAGGCGTTAGGAAAACTGGGTTCACCAAAAGCCATTCCTGGATTGCTCAATGCCCTCCAAGATGAAGACTTCGATGTGCGTTGGAGTGCGGCAGAGGCATTAGGGCAAATCAAGCAAGACAAAGCAGCCCACATTTTGCCTGATCTTCTTGCCCTCATTCCTAACAAATCAGGACAAGATGCACTTGAAGCAATTTCTAATATTCAACAAAACTGCCAATTCTACAACTACGAAATCTTCTGCAAACAGCTACCTCCAGTCGTTACCCCTCAGCTATCAGTAGCAACTGTAACCTACAATATTGATGGCGAAATTGTTCAAATTATTGAGGAAAATAAAGGTACTATCATTGGTGAGCAAAACCTCAAGGCACAGTGAAGTAGAGATACCCGACTTATTTAAGAAGTCGGGTATCTGAGCTCCGAGTTTTACTAAATACAAATTACAATAACCATAATAATTATGACTAATTCACATGAATATAAAATTAACACTGAAGTTAATCAAATTGTTGAACAAAACCCTGGTACTGTTATCGGCAAACAAAACAACTATGCTGCTGATTCTAAAATACCAGAAGCTCTAAAAAGCATCTCTCAACTCCTAGAAAACGTCCAACAAAAATATCCCCAAGCCTCAGATGCCGAAATCCTCGACATCATCACCGAAGGCTTTGAAAACATGCCTCAAAACAACCCCAAACAATGGCAACGCTGGCGAGATACTTTGAGCATTGTTTTCGCAGGGGGTATCGAATCTATCAAATTGTTACTTCCCCCCGCAGGTATTCCCATCGAAGTTATTAAGCGACTCTATGAAATTTACAATCGTAAATGAGGTTTTAGGTGTTAGGTGGTAGGTTTTTTAAGCGATTGCCTCCGATACCAGCAAGCGATCGCTCTAGCATTATCGGTTAGTTACTGGATTAGTCGCCATTCTCGGGCATCAACAAATTGAGACAAATGTCTTACATTAGTTGTAGCGACGATAACTTCATTGCCTTCTTCTGCTACTAATATAGCTTGAGCTGCCAAAATTACATCCCCATCAAGTGCTTTGGGATCTGCTGTTGGTCTTCCTGTGTTACGTGCTTGAGCCCAAAGTTCAGCTGCTTTAAGCATAACTTCTGTTGTGATCGGAGAGTAGGTAATTGCCGCTTTGAGTTGAGCAAGTCGTCTAATCCCTGCCACTTTACCAGCTCGAAGCAACTCACGCCGCACTTCGTAATCAGCAATTTCAGGTAGCATCACCTCATATCCTTTTAGGGGTAAGTCATCTAGCCAAAGCTTGCACTCTTGGCAAATAGCAGATGAAGCTTTAGGATTGGTTACCATTCCTAGTGGACCAGCGTCTAAGATAACTATTTTACTCATCGGAATAAAGGACGATGAGAAAGACGATCTTCATCCAATGCTTGACGGAGATATTCCCAAGTTTCAGTTTGTTCTTCTTCATCTCCTTCTTCTATCCAAGCCTTAGTTAACTCCTTGAGAGCCTGATGCTGCTGAGTGAGTTGGTTGCTTCCTTGAGTTTCAGGAGTAGATTTTTGTTCGGGAGCATCTGACGGAATTGGATTCAGGGTGACGCTTTCACGAAAGAGGCGCAGGATTTGCAGCAAGTTAGGTAAATATTTTGCTGGCGTTTGCTGAATTTCCACAATTAACTTGGCTAGGATATCTTTATCTTGGATAGCAGAGTTGTCCTGTGGGGTGTTCCTTTCGGTACTGGTTGTGTTGAGGGAATTAGTTGGATTACTCATAGCCCTTCCGGGATTTATACACAAAGTCTAATATATCAACAATCAGGATTAAGCTTGCGATCGCATTATGGAATGAATAAACGACCAGTTCCCATATATTGCTCAATATCTAGAATAATTTCGATGAGCCTTTTGTTCTTCGAGCTTTGCCCAAAGAACAGAGTGTTCCGGCTTGCGTGGCATTGCTGCAATTTTAGCGAAACGATCGCGGTTGTGCTCTTCCCAATATTGGTAAATTTCTTGCCTAGTTTGAAGAACCTCGGCGTACTCCGCTTCTACTTGAGCTTGATTCACCTCAATATAAGATAAAGCTGCTTCAATCTGTGCATT
Organism: Caldora sp. SIO3E6; assembly: GCA_010672185.1. Classification (GTDB taxonomy): domain Bacteria; phylum Cyanobacteriota; class Cyanobacteriia; order Cyanobacteriales; family Coleofasciculaceae; genus Caldora. Next base: position 7,667 of record JAAHHL010000151.1, read on the forward strand.
CGTCAGATTAAATTTGTCTCGAATGAGTAATGGTGGATACTGAGCCTTCAGGAAATCAATCACGTCATAAATACTGATGCGAGTACCAGAGATTGTCAATCCACGCTCTGTCCGAATGATTGCTGCTTGTTTAGTAGGTGTTGACATCATCTTCTAATATTGGATTCAAAATAATTAGCCTATACCAGCTTGCACTAATCGCGAACTCTATCTGCTCATACTCTACAGGCGCACACCTATTCCATTATGTAAATAATACCACATTCATCAAGCGATCGCGCAGTAATTTAGAACCAATTTAATCACTTTTCAATAAACAAGACAGGAGACAGGAGACAGGAGGCAGGAGGCAGGAGGAATGGGAGAGGAAATTTTAGCCTATTAGCTTATGCCAAATACTGGGAAATTGGTTAGCAATCTGTGAAAATGCCATTATAAGAGAAGTCTACTGTACAAATTTCCAATGCTCAATATCCCTCAACTACTAGCACAAGAGCTTTCCCTCACTCCCTCTCAGGTAGAAAATGCTCTTTCTTTGCTTGCTGAGGGGGCTACTATTCCCTTCATTGCTCGCTATCGTAAGGAGCGCACTGACTCTCTAGACGAAGTGCAGCTGCGTAACCTTTCTGAGCGTTTTACTTATCTAACGGAATTAGAAGAAAGGAAAGCGGTAATTTTGGAAGCGATCGCGTCTCAGGATAAGCTGACTGATGAGTTGGCTGCCAAAATCCAAGCCTGCCTACAGAAAACTGAACTAGAAGACTTGTACCTTCCCTACAAACCGAAGCGGCGTACTAGGGCAACCATTGCTAGGGAAAAAGGCTTGGAACCTTTGGCAGAGTTGATTAACTCCCTTAATGATCCTACCGCAACCCCGGCTTCCTTGGAGCAAGCAGCAGCAAAGTATCTTTCCGAGGAAAAAGGAGTGAAGACGATAGCAGATGCACTGAAGGGAGCTGCTGATATTCTGGCAGAAGCCGTATCAGAAAAAGCCGAATTGCGTGCCGACTTGCGAGACTACTTGATGACGGAAGGGGGGTTTACCTCCCAAGTGAAGAAAGATCATCCCGAAGGTACTACCAAATTTGAGATGTATCGGAACTTCGATATCCCAGTGCCGAAAATTGCTCCTCATAATTTACTGGCACTCCTGCGAGGAGAAGCGGAGGGAGTATTGAATATGGAACTCTCCTTTGATGAAGATGTGGTAATGTCGGATCTAGAGTCCCAGGAAATTCACACCAAACAGCCTGAAATCCGAGACTTTTATCGGGGAATGGTTAAGGATGCCTTCAACCGTCTGATGAAAAACTCCCTAACTACGGAAGTGCGCTCCGACAGAAAAGCTTATGCTGATATGGAGTCGATTAAAACCTTTGAAGCCAATCTCCGAGAGTTGCTCCTCTCTCCCCCGGCAGGTATGAAGCCAACTCTAGCCATTGATCCAGGTTTCCGGACTGGTTGTAAGGTCGCAGTTTTGGATCAAACAGGACAATTCTTAGAATATCAGACGGTGTTCCCCCACCAAGCAGCTGCTCAACGGCAAAAAGCGGCTGAGACAATTAAGCAGTTGTTGGCTCAGTACCATATCGAACTTATTGCTATTGGTAACGGCACAGCTTCCCGGGAGACAGATGAATTTATTGCAGAAGTGCTCAAAACTCTGGATAACAAACCCATTAAAGTAATTGTCAATGAGTCAGGTGCTTCGATTTACTCCGCTAGTGAAGTCGCCAGGGAAGAGTTCCCTGATTTAGATTTAACCGTCAGGGGAGCCATTAGTATCGGCAGGCGCTTGCAAGATCCTTTAGCTGAGTTAGTGAAAATTGACCCGAAATCCATCGGTGTGGGACAGTATCAACATGATGTAGACCAGAAACTGCTCAAAAAGAAATTGGATGAGACAGTGGAAAGTTGTGTTAATTACGTAGGTGTAGATTTAAACACCGCTTCCAAGGAACTCCTTACCTTTGTTTCCGGTATTACCCCAACTGTTGCCAAAAATATCGTCACCTACCGCAATCAGGAAGGAGCCTTTACCAATCGCAAGAAACTCTTGAAAGTCCCCAAACTAGGACCAAAAGCCTTTGAGCAGGCAGCTGGTTTTTTGCGAATTCGCAATGGAGATAACCCCCTCGATAATACAGCAGTGCATCCTGAGAGTTATCCTGTAGTTAAAGCGATCGCAACTGATTTAAATCTACCCCTAACTCAACTATCTCAAGCAGCAGATCAACTTAAATCGATTTCACTACAAAAATACGTTACCGATACCATCGGCTTACCCACCCTCCAGGATATTATCAGTGAGTTAGAAAAACCAGGAAGAGACCCCAGAGCAGAATTTAAATATGCCACCTTTAAGGAAGGGGTTAAAGAAATTACTGACCTTGCTCCAGGGATGGAACTAGAAGGTATTGTAACTAATGTAGTCAACTTCGGAGCCTTTGTTGATATTGGTGTGCATCAAGATGGACTAGTGCATATCTCCCAAATATCTGATCGCTTTGTTGATGACCCTAAGAAATTTGTTACTGTGGGAGAGGTAGTCAAGGTTCAGGTACTAGAAGTTAACGAAAAATTGAAGCGAATCAGCCTCTCTATGCGAGCGGTGAATAATGGATAATGGATAATGGATAATTGATAATGTGAATTAAATTTTACATATCGTAGGGGCGGGTTTAGCGACAATCTAGGCTATCTGGCAACGGGATAGCTGAATCCCTTGATATAAATAGTTTCTGACTTCTTTTTAGGCAAGGAAAACTCTTGTTCCTTCTGCCTTCTAAAGCTTGTTATAGCAACCGCCAAGAGATCGGAG
>JAAHHL010001510.1 GCA_010672185.1 Caldora sp. SIO3E6
CCCCATCTCCCCATCTCCCCATCTCCCCATCTCCCCATCTCCCCATCTCCCCATCTCCCCATCTCCCCATCTCCCCATCTCCCCATCTCCCCTTTTTTCCCTCACTCCTAGGTCACAATAAGAGCCTTAGAAATCTCAATCGGCACGGTGAAGTGAAACTGACTACCTTGATTTTTACCAGCAGACTCAGCCCAAATTTCTCCCCCCAAGTCTTCAACAAGACAGCGACAAATAGCTAAGCCAAGTCCAGTACCACCAGCAGTGCGGCGCAGAGCTCCTTCCTCTTGATAAAAGCGATCGAAAATTGCTTCTAGTTGACTAGCTTCAATGCCACGTCCTGTATCAGCGACGATCACTTCTAACATAGAATGGCTGTGACTATTGTTGGTTGGAGCTGCACTAACAAGACTTTCGTTTTGTAAGGCTTTGGGGTAGGAGACAAAAGATAAAAGTTCCTCATCCTTATGCCTTGTAGAGTCTTGTTCTAGAGCCTCTATACCAGTAAAAACTTTAACTTCTTTATTATATATTTGAACCTGGATTTTAACCTCACCGTCAGGATTAGTGAACTTACAGGCATTATCTAAGAGTTTGTTCAAAACGTCTACAAGTTCATCCCCATCAGCTAGAACTGGAGGTAGATTAGAAGGTAACTCAACCGTAATTCGAGGTAAGGTTTCTGATTGCCACCTCTCTTGGAGAGCAGTAAGGGATAAATCTATAGCTTCCTGAAGTTGGATTGATTCCGGGTTACGGTGTAATTGACCACTTTCTAGCTTAGATAAGGTCAAGAAATCCTGAATAAGTTTGCGCAGTCGCTCTGCATCATTTAAAGCTGTCTCCAGCATCGCTTGCTGAAACTCAGAAGGCATCTCTGGTTCCTCAGCTAAACTTTCCAGGCAAACTTGGATAGTGGACAAAGGAGTCCGCAATTCATGTCCAACAATCGCAATCAAGTTACTCTGGGTACGTTCAAGAGCCTCTAATTGGCGATTGAGTGCTTCTGATTGGGCATAAGTCTGAGCTTGAGTTAAAGCAACTCCAACTTGAGAAGCGATCGCTTTGACTACAGAAATATCATCTTCTTGCCACTTATCAGGTTCTGAGCCTCCATAGTGCAGCTCAATCATCCCTAGCAGAGTATCTTTATGGCGTATTGGTACTAGGAGCCAAGAGCGAATTTGTCCACGTTGGACACTAGTCTGAAAAACTGGATTGCTTTGTAAGTTTGAGGTATCAGTGTTAGCGATCGCAATTGCTTGTTCCTGAGCTAAGGCTACTTGAATTAGGGGATTATCAGCCAAAGGCCAAGTTTTTCCCCTCAGAGAAGGTAAACCAGGAGCAAGGGCTTCATGCTCAATAGTTATCTGCCCGTCCAAAGAACTACACTGGTAAAGTATGCACCGGCAGTGAGCAAAAGTCTGCCCCAACTCACGTACAGCTACCGTCAGAACTTCATGGGGATTGAGAGAGTACCGAACTGCGGTAGTGATAGCATTGATCAAGTATTCCTTGCGTTCCTGAGTAGCAAGTGTTTGATAGGCTTCAAGGAGTTGATGCTGACTGGTTTGCAAATAGGTTATCAAGCGTTGGACAAAAATTTCCGATTCAATAGCTTGAGGAGTGAGGATTAGTCCTTGAGCTGGAACTTCTGTGGTTAGCCGATAGTGCTGCCATGCTTCCTCTACTTTTGGCATTAGTTCCGGACGAATAGCCGCAATCCGCCCTAGTAACATCCGTGCTGCTTGGGTGCAAAAATGACGGTCAAATGTCCAAATTCCCTCAAATTGCCGCGCCTGATCCATAGGGGA
>JAAHHL010001511.1 GCA_010672185.1 Caldora sp. SIO3E6
TGTTACTCGTCCAGGACGTCCGGGAATTAACTTGGAGGAAGAGCCACCAGCAGTACGAATGAACGACCAACTAGGAGGAATTCTTACCTGGAAACTTAGAGGAGAGGATGCATTACGAGAGAGTGGTGTACCTTATACTATTATCCGACCCTGCGCCCTAACCGAAGAACCTGGAGATCAAGCCTTGGTATTTGAGCAAGGGGATAATATTCGGGGAAAAGTCAGTCGGGAAGATGTTGCCCAGCTTTGTATAGAGTTGCTAGAGCAACCTCAGGCTTGTAATCTGACTTTTGAGGTGAAAGAAGACTCAAATGGCTCACTTCCCACTGATTGGGGAAATCGGCTTGCTCAACTTAAGTAAAGGGTTGGTGGTGTGGTACACCCAACCTACTTCTTCTACTGTCGGAGGGCGAAGCATTTGGATTGTACAACTTGGAATTTTACCGATGAATTATCACCCAAATGCTTAGCCCCTACATCCCATTTTTAACTTTAAGGACACGCTACTCATTACTTATACAAAATTTGGATTCGATACCCCCGTTTTGAAAAAGCTGGGGATGCGATGTGTTCAACCACGCGCTTATAAATTCTTCATTCCTTTTTACTTGTTACTTGTTACTTATTACTTATTCAACCAACCCTAGCTATCCCCTAAGTGTCGCACCAATGATGGAGCGCACGGATCGCTATTTTCGTTACTTTATGCGACAGATTTCCCGCTGCACTCTCCTCTACACAGAAATGGTAACTAGTGCAGCAATTCTTCATGGCGATCGCGAACATCTGCTAGGCTTTTCTTTAGAAGAGAAACCTTTAGTTCTCCAAGTTGGTGGTGACGAACCTAGACACCTGGCTGAATGTGCTCGCATTGCGGAGGACATGGGTTACGATGAGATTAATCTCAACATCGGTTGCCCTAGTAGTCGGGTACAAAGTGGTAACTTCGGTGTTTGCTTGATGGCACAACCGGAGCGGGTTGCTCAAGCTGTGGAAGCAATGCTCAAGGCTGTTAATATACCCGTTAGTGTTAAGCATCGCATTGGTTTTGATGAGTGCGATCGCTACGAGGATATGGCAAATTTTGTCCACTTAGTCTCTGAGGCAGGTTGTCAGCAATTTACTGTACATGCTCGTAAGGCTTGGTTAAAGGGTTTAAGTCCAAAGGAGAATCGCAATATTCCCCCCTTACGTTACGAAGATGTGCATCGTCTCAAACAGGATTTTCCCCAGCTGTTTATTGAGATTAATGGTGGATTTAATAGCTTAGATCAAGTGCAGGAGCAATTGGCATTAGTTGATGCGGTGATGATTGGGCGTGCTGCTTACGACAATCCCTACCTATTTGCTACTGCTGATACTGAAATTTACGGTAAGGTGGTTACTCCTCCAACTCGTCATCAAGTTGTTGAAGGGATGTTTTCCTATATTGATTACTGGGCAGCAAAGGGTCTGAAATTGAACAAAATTACTCGACACCTGCTGCAATTGTTTACAGGGCAACCAGGAAGTAGAGCTTGGAAGCGTTACTTAACAGAAAATTCCTGTGTTCCTGGAGCCGGTTCCGAGGTGGTTCGAGAGGCTTTAGCAAAAGTGTCTGAGTTCACGTTAAGTTAGGTTATTTCCTCCGAAAAAATGTACCTATCGTAGTGGACTGACCCACCTAAAATGGTGCAATAGATTTTGGTTTCTAGTTCTTTCTTACTTGTTACTTTTTACTTGTTACTTTTTACTTCAAAACCAGTTTCTAATGCACTATTTTAGGTGGGTCACGGCAGTAGGGTGTGTTAGCGCAGCGTAACGCACCAC
>JAAHHL010001512.1 GCA_010672185.1 Caldora sp. SIO3E6
GGATCGAGAGGATCGGGCGCAACGGGAGCGTACTCGTCGGCGCCGACGCCCATCCAGTCGCGGAAGGAGATTGGTAATAATTACAACAACTATCTCTGGGGTAGCTCTGGTAATGACTATTTGTACGGTAATGGTGGTAATGATACCTTGAGTGGGGGCACAGGTAGTGACCGGATGTACGGTGGTACGGGCAATGACCGCTACATCGTTGACAGTACAGGGGATGTCGTCATTGAATCTGCCAATCAGGGAACTGATCGAGTCTACTCCTCCATCAGTTACACCTTAGGAGCCAACCTGGAGAACTTGACCCTAACTGGTAGTGCTTACTACGGTTACGGTAACTCCCTCAACAACAGTATCAGTGGCAATAGTTCCAACAACTATCTCTGGGGTAGCTCTGGTAATGACTATTTGTATGGTAATGGTGGCAATGATACCTTGAGCGGTGGTACAGGTAGTGACTACCTCAATGGTGGTACAGGCAGTGACCGGATGTACGGTGGTACGGGCAACGACCGCTACGTTGTTGACAGTACAGGGGATGTAGTCGTTGAATCTGCCAATCAGGGAACTGATCGAGTCTACTCCTCCATCAGTTACACCTTAGGAGCCAATCTGGAGAATTTAACCCTAACTGGTAGTGCCTACTACGGTTACGGTAACAGCCTCAACAACAGTATCAGTGGGAATAATTACAACAACTATCTCTGGGGTAGCTCTGGCAATGACTATTTGTACGGTAATGCTGGCAATGATACCTTGAATGGTGGTACAGGTAGTGATCGGATGTACGGTGGTACGGGCAATGACATCTACATCGTTGACAGTACAGGGGATTTAGTCACTGAATACGCCAATCAGGGGATTGATCGAGTCTACTCTTCCATCAGTTACACCTTAGGCTCCAACCTAGAGAACTTGACCCTAACTGGTAGTGCTTACTACGGTTACGGTAACAGCCTCAACAACAGTATCAGTGGTAATAATTCCAACAACTATCTCTGGGGTAACTCTGGCAACGACTCTTTGTATGGTAATGGTGGCAATGATATCCTGAGCGGTGGTACAGGCAATGACTACCTCAATGGTGGTACCGGCAATGACCGAATGTACGGTGGTTCGGGCAATGATATCCTGACCGGTGGCAGTGGTAATGATCTCCTAGTTGGCAACTTTGGTAATGATACCCTCTCTGGAGGTCTTGGTGCAGATAGTTTTGTCTTAAATACCATTACTGAAGGAATAGATAACATTACCGACTTCGTCACTCTGCAGGGAGATAAACTGCAAATATCCGCCAGTGGCTTTGGCAATGGTCTTGTTGCAGGAATTTTAGATGCGGGTCAATTTGTTTTAGGTACTGCTGCTTTAGATTCCAATGACCGATTCATCTATGATGGTTCCTCAGGAGCACTATCATTCGATGCTGATGGTTTGGGTGGAGCAGCTGCTCAACAAATTGCGAATTTCACCAACAAAGTTGCCTTGACAAATAACGATATCCTGGTTGTCTAGGATAGATGGTACTAAATCGGTTTGAGAATAAACGTGTTACTTAGACTCCTAAATCCCCCAGAATTGGGGGATTTTGAATTGTTTTTCACGCAATCAACAGAAGCGGATTTGGTATATAGCGCTACGCGCTAACGTTAGAACGTTAGTATGATATGCACTAAGAGCTAGAATTAGGAAATATAAATTTTCTTTGTGTCCTACCCTTCGGGAACTCCTTCGGAGAATGTGCCTTTGTGGTGAGTTCTCTTCATGTCCTAACCTATTTGCGTAGTGCTATAAGTATTGCACCA
>JAAHHL010001513.1 GCA_010672185.1 Caldora sp. SIO3E6
CGCAAATTTTCTGCCTTTCCAAACTCCTGGAATATCTCTAATACTTTTTTTCAGGGGATTTTGGTCAATAATCGATTGTAGAGTAAAAGAATTGTAGGCATTGATCAAAAAAGCAATTTGCTCTTCCTCACTCCAAGATTCATACTCGGCAGGAGTAACTTTCTCGAAAGTTGCGTTAAAATCATCTAATTGCTGCCGATTTTCCTGCAACTTCTGATAATCAACTAGCCCATCGTCCGTGACATAGGTTTCCAGCACCTCAGCATAGTCGTCATAGTTCAATGGCGCTGCTTGAGCAACAGCTGTCGTCTGAGCTTGAGTGTTGTTATCCTGAGCTTGATTAGACGGTGCAGAAGCAGCACAACTACTCAGGATAATTACCGTAGGCAAGAGAATCAGGATTTGATTTAGTTTATTCATCACTTTATTTATTAGAGTCGTCAATCGGATAATTTCTTTTTTGCAGTTGCTTTACACACTCTATACAATATTAAGTCTTGGCAAACTGAGATTGCCCTGAGAAGGCTCTGGGGAATGGGTGAGAAAAAGGAGGCAGGAGGCAGGAGGCAGAAGGCAGGAGGCAGAAGGCAGAAGGCAGAAGGCAGAAGGCAGAAGGCAGAAGGCAGGAAGTATTCCCGATGAAAAAAGTTCAACACCAGGTCATAAATAAAAGTAAATTATTCCCAATTCCCAATTCTAAATTCTAAATTCTAAATTCTAAATTCTAAATTCCTATCCCCTCAACATCGTGGAAATGGTTGTAATTAATTAACCAACCCCCATGCCGATTCCTGGAAAAGATATGTACAAAGCGCTGATTCCAGAGAATTTCTGATTCAATATAAGAGTGACGAGCATGAATGGTTTGAGAAACGGTTTCATCAAGACCTGTTAGTGTCACCACCAGCTCTGAGTTCACTGCAATTAAAGATTCCAGTGTCGCACCATACAGAGGACTGTTCTCATCAATATGATGCATGATTGTCCAAGTCAGGGAAAAGCTCGGGGTTTGGCTACGCACTAATTGGAGGTCATAAAACCGACGCATAAACTCCCCCTCCTGGGTAACTTCATCCCGCAGCAAACTCACCCGCACTTGAGCTTCTAAAATGCGGTTACGGCGTTTATTCGCAGCGCGGAACATTAGGGTAGGCACACCGTTATAGGGAGTAATTACTGCGACATTACTGAAGAGGACTTTAGCAGTGGGCAGGGCAAAACGAGCAAACATCAACCCAGTACTCATAGCTAAAGCCATCAAACCAACCAGTGCCTCAATGGTGACAACTATATCCGCATATTTGGTACTCGGATGCATAACACCGTAACCAATAGAAGCCATTGTCTGCACACTAAAGAAAAAGGCATCGGCAAAAGAACCAGGGCGAGCGTTTTCTAAGCAATCCCCTCCTGCTAGATACAATAGAGCAAACACCGTGTTAATAATTAGATAGAAAACTGCGATCGCGACAAAAAACCAAAACCAGTTAAGAGTGAGTAGTAAATGGTAAGGGTCTTGCCAATGAGAGTGGGATGCACCTTTGATGGTAACGTCGGACTGTGTTTGTTGCTTCCGATTTACCATGGGATTCCGTGGGAACATACGAGGTGTTTTGCTCATCAACTAGTGGGATTTTAACTGAGTTCACGCCCAAATATAAGCTGTTATGCATTTAAATTGTGAATTGATTTTGACGCTTCCCACACTTCCCACACTCCCCACACTCCCCACACTCCCCACACTCCCCACACCTCCCACACCTCCCACACCTCCCACACTCCCCACACCTCCCACACTCCTATTGA
>JAAHHL010001514.1 GCA_010672185.1 Caldora sp. SIO3E6
TCTCAGCTCCCTCAGCTCCCTCAGCTCCCTCAGCTCCCTCAGCTCCCCAACCTTTTTTTCGCTCACCCGCTAATACCTGTGATCTCATGTCCGGTTTTAAGGCTGACGCGGAGACGCGGAGACGCGGAGACAGGTCGAAGTTTTTATCGTAAGTGATTCGGCGAACACGATATGAAGACAACAATGGAGTAGGTAAACTCTTGGCACAGACAGGCAAACTAAAATCAACAGTCAAAATTACTGCTAGATAAGTGATGAGAATTGAGAATTGAGAATTGAGAATTGAGAATTTAAAATTGCTGAGCATCAACATCTCCCTGGTATTCCCCATCTCTATTATTCCTTTCATTCTGACGGACGGTTAACCCGAATTAATTTACCATTCAAAGTTTTTTCAGCAGAAATAGCTTCATTAATTCGTGCCGCTAGTCTCTCCCAGTTCAAATCTCTTGTACAAACAATGATGCCAGTATGGTCAGGCTGTTGATTGTGTAGTTTGATGAAATGGCGACGATTCTGTGTTAGGACTGCTCGCTGATTACTCACCGCAAAAGAAAGCACCTCCTCATCAGGAATTCTAAGATTAGCATTGCCAGCTTCTTGAGCTGTTAGTACATCGTGACCAAAAGTCCTTAGTAAGGTTACAACTGTTAGTGGGATGTGTTCATCCGTATACAGGTTTGCCATGAGTTATGCTGCATCTTCTTCTAGGAGTGCTGCTTCAATTTCTTCTGGATAAGCCTCAGCATAAGCCCAAGCATTGACTAAATCCGCAGCAGTAAGTTGTGGATAGCCTTCCAATATACGCGCATCACTGGCACCTTGATCTCGCAAACTTACCAACCCCCAAACTGGAATGCGAGTCTTACCGATACAAGCATCACCACCACAGACCCCAGGAGTTTTCTGAATTCCTAGTGAATCACTAGTTAAAGTTTTAGTCAAAATTTGTATAGCTTCTGCTTTCTCAGTTGGAGTTAAGGTAAGGAGTTGTGTTGTTAATTTTGTCATTTGTCATTTGTTGTTTGTTGTTTGTTGTTTGTTGTTTGTTATTTGTTATTTGTTATTTGGGAATTGAGCTCCCTTGTCTCCCTTGTCCCCCTTGTCCCCTCATCCCCCATACTATTCTGCTTCACCGATAAGAGTAAATGCTGCCCAATCTTGGGGATTAGGGTGGGCTTTCATTGTAGTTAACATTGCTTGTCGCAAAGCTTGAGCTTTATTTCCAGTTTGTTGGAAATTGCGATAAAACTCACTCATCAAGTCAGCAGTGGGAGCATCGGGAACAGACCACAGGGAAACAATTATACTGGGAACTCCAGCAGTAATTAGAGAACGGGACAATCCAATCACCCCATCTCCGGTAATTTTGCCTCTACCGGTATCGCAAGCACTCAAAACTACTAACTCAGCATTTAAGTTTAAATCGAAGATTTCGCCAGCAGTAAGTAAGCCATCATTAAGTTTACCAGTACCATCAGGAGCTAGTGCGATCGCTCCCGGTATTCCTAGTCCTCTAAAATCATCTAAAAGTCCGTGAGTTGCTAGGTGAATAATCCTAGCATTAGGGAGTTTAGGCAAAATAGCAGATTTGGTAGCTTGGTTACCGGTTATGGCTTGAGTTTTGAAGAGTTTAGCGATAACAACAGCTTCTTCCTCTGCACCAGGTAAATTAGATAATTGCTGTGGCTCTTCTCCAACTTTAGTTACAACAGTAGGCATTGTTGGATTACCGACAATCAACATATCTCCCCTAGTGCTCTTACTCCTCTGCTTATGGGTTAACTCCAATACTTGGATAGCA
>JAAHHL010001515.1 GCA_010672185.1 Caldora sp. SIO3E6
TCTAGTCCAGCGCTCAACATTCCCCCCATTTGCTCTGTCCTGGAGATATTTGATGCTGCGACTTGAACATATAAGTAAAATTTACCCCACAGGCGAAGTTCTCAAGGATATCAACTGGGAGGTGAAACCTGGGGAACGCACAGGCTTAGTTGGCGTTAATGGTGCTGGTAAATCTACCCAACTGAAAATTATTGCTGGGGAGATTGAACCCAGTGCGGGAGAAGTTATCCGTCCTGCTAGTTTAGATATTGCTTATCTTACCCAAGAATTTGAAGTAGACCCTACCCGCACCGTCAGGGAAGAATTTTGGCGAGTATTTAAAGAAGCTAATCAGTTGCAGGAAGCCACGGCACAAGTGCAGCGGGATATGGAAACTGCCACTCCGGAAAAATTGGAGCGGCTCATCAATAAACTTGATAAGTTGCAGCGCCAGTTTGAAGCTCTTGATGGCTATGGGTTGGAGTCACAAATTGAGAAAATTTTACCAGAAATGGGTTTTGAGCCAGAAGATGGCGATCGCCTGGTTAGTGCCTTTAGTGGTGGTTGGCAAATGCGCATGAGTTTGGGTAAAATCCTGCTGCAAAAACCAGACTTGCTGCTCCTAGACGAGCCGACTAACCACTTAGATTTAGAAACGATCGAATGGCTGGAAACTTACCTCAAGGGACTGAAAACCCCAATGGTAATTGTCTCTCATGATAGGGAATTCCTCGATCGCCTTTGTACCCAGATTGTGGAAACGGAACGGGGTGTCTCTAACACCTACCTGGGCAACTACACTGCTTATCTCCAGCAAAAAGCCGAGATGCAGGAAGCTCAAATGAGTGCCTATGAGCGTCAGCAAAAGGAATTGGAAAAACAACAAGCCTTTGTGGAGCGCTTCCGTGCTAGTGCTACTCGTTCTACTCAGGCAAAAAGTCGCGAGAAGCAAATAGAAAAAACTGAGCTGATTGATGCACCAACCAAGAAACTCAGAAGCCTACGCTTTCAGTTTCCCCCTGCCCCTCGTAGTGGTCGTGAAGTGGCTAAAATAAAAGACTTGGTGCATATGTACGATGACAAGATACTATTTTTAGGGGCAAACTTACTAATTGAACGAGGCGATCGCATTGCTTTTCTAGGTCCTAATGGTTGTGGTAAATCCACCCTCCTCCACCTCCTGATGGGTATGGAGCAACCAACGGAAGGTACAACACAACTGGGTGATCACAATGTGCTCCCTGGCTACTTCGAGCAAAATCAGGCAGAAGCCTTAGAACTTAGCAAAACAGTTATGGAAACTATCCATGATGAGGTTCCCGATTGGAAAAATGAGGAAGTTCGTACTCTCCTCGGACAATTTCTCTTTAGTGGGGAAACCGTATTTAAAAAGGTTGAAGCCCTTAGTGGGGGAGAAAAAGCTCGTCTTGCCCTAGCCAAGATGCTGTTGCGCCCTGCTAACTTACTAATGCTGGATGAGCCTACTAATCACTTAGACATCCCTGCCAAAGAAATGTTAGAAGGAGCAATTCAGAACTACGATGGCACAGTGATTATCGTCTCCCACGATCGTTATTTTATTTCCCAAGTAGCTAACAAAATTGTGGAAATCCGGGATGGAGAGTTCCGTACCTACCTCGGTGATTACCACTACTACCTGGACAAAATTGCCGAAGAAAAAGAACAAGCTAGACTAGCCGCGCTCGAAGCCCAAAAAGCTGCTAAGAAAGCCGCTAAAGCTGCTAAGAAAAAAGCTACTGCTAAACGTAAATAGAAGGGTGAGCGAAAGAGTGGGAAAAGGAGTCAGCAGACGCGGGGACGCGA
>JAAHHL010001516.1 GCA_010672185.1 Caldora sp. SIO3E6
ATAAGGCAGAAGGCAGAAGGCAGAAGGTTTTGAGGGAAACTGACTTGCTTATTATTTTCTTTTTGGAGCTTTGTCCCTCATTATTAATTATTAATTACCAATGTAACTGACTCAAAATATACCGCAGGCGGTCATAGTCATCCTTGAGTAAAACACTGAGGGTTCGCCCTGCCTGTACTAACCAGTCACGATCAGCCTGTCTTAGTTGATAAACTCCTCTGATAGCTGCTGCTGTTAGGGCCTCTACTGGCGCCCCATTCACTTGCAAGAGGGTGCGCAAAAAATCTAGTTGCTCACTGAAGTGAACAATTTCTGCTGGTTCACACCGGTAGACTGCTTGATGAATTTGCGGTGGACGTGGGGGAAGATATTGATAGACCACACTACCAGGATGCTTAGAACCGTTTGCCCCTGGTTGGGGAGGCACAAACCCGACGATGGCAGCACGGAACTCAGTTTTGAGCATGGCAAAAATCTGAGGTTGCTGCTCCCGCAATTCTGCCAGGGACAACCCCAAGGCTCTGGCTCGGTGTACTGAGTCAATGGGACTGGTGGTAGCATAGTAAACTACTGCGAAGACTTGATTGCCCGACTCTTCATCCATCGACTTAATCCAACTGCCAAAAGGAGGCATTACAGGAAAGCTCAAGTCTTCTGGCTCTAAGCACTGAGCCAGAAATTCTGTTGTTGCCGTCTCAATCACCTCAGCGATATGATGGTCGGGGCGATCGCTAACGGCAAACTGTGGTAGGGGGAGGCGCATTATATTTGTTGTTTGTTATTGGTTGTTTGTCATTTGTTATTGGTTGTTAATTGTTTGTTTTTTGTCGTTTGTTGCTTGTTGTTTGTCAGAGGAAATACACGAAAGTGAGCAAGCTGTTAAACACTATACTCTTGACACTCAAAATTACCTTCCGCTGACAGCTGACAGCTGATAGCTGACAGCTGATAGCTTTTATCGCTTCTTCCCAGCTGTGGGATCTACAGCTTCTAATTCACGGAGCTGGAAAGTCACGATTTTGTCCCAGTTGCCTCCTTCAAACAGCACACCTACTTGACCATTGTTTACTCGTTGGACTAGTCCTTCAAATTTGTAGTAGGTATCCTCAGGATTGATCACACGAACGATAGAACCTGGCAGAATCATGATTTTTTTAATCGTACTCTTGAGTTTCCTTTTAATAGCTTACCAAAATAATGGGTTTAAAGGTCATTAGTACAAACAACAAACAACAAAGGACAAACAACAAAAAACAAACAACAAACAACAAACAACAAACAACAAATGACTAAAACTTTAACCTATGCCGATGATTAGCGACAGACTCCACTAGTCCAATAGCAAGAAAGTTGGTTAGTATTGCTGAACGACCATAGCTCATCCAAGGTAGAGGAATACCAGTAACAGGGGCTAGACCAACTGTCATACTGATGTTGATAACTACTTGGAACACAATCATTGACAGCACACCGATGGCGACGAGAGAGCCAAAGTTGTCTTTAGCGTTTTGAGCAATAATTACTAGCCTCAGGCAAATTAACCAGAAGGCGAATAATACTGCCAAGCAGCCAACGAAACCAAACTGTTCCCCAATTGCTGAGAAAATAAAGTCAGTATGTTGCTCTGGAACGAAATTCAGTTGGGTCATCGGACCTTGGTTAAGTCCTCTGCCAAGAAGTTCGCCACCTCCGATGGCAATACGAGATTGGATGAGGTGATATCCTGCTCCTAAGGGGTCTTCATCCGGGTTGAGAAAGGAAGTTAACCTACTTTTTTGATAGTCTTTGAGTATTCCCCAAAA
>JAAHHL010001517.1 GCA_010672185.1 Caldora sp. SIO3E6
CGGTTGTAATTATCACTCTTCAATACTCTAGCTGCTGCTCGATATTGAGGTAGGGGAGTATGCTGGTTGCAATTCTCAGGCTTCAATACTTTAGCTTCTGAGCGATATTTAGGTAAAGGAGAATTTTGAGGTGCTTGAGTGACTTTTAAAGTTGGTGAGGTTCCGCTGTTAACATGCATACGAGCCATCTTTCCATGCTACCGACTGATAATATCCATATTATATTTGGTTACAATAGAAATTGACAATAGGAGTCTGTCCGCAACACTCGCTCAAACAATATCCATATTTTTCCGCTCAGAATCATCTCAAAGTTGCAAATGCATTACTGTTCAGCTGTCAGCTGTCAGCAAAAAAGCTGAAGGCTGAACCCTGAAGGCTGAAAGCTAATTAGGGAAATGTCTGCACTATATGTACAAAAATGAGATGCTCCCTTCCGATCACACTTATCTGTAGTAAAGCTTTCCATACAGCTAGAGCGATCGCACCATAATTGAAAAGCCAAAAAAGTTGGAAAAAGTTGGATCTTTTGGGAAATCGTTGCAATGCCAAGACAAAAAGTAGGAAAAAGTGGTAAAAAGTTGGTTATAGTAGCCATAGCCGTCTCATCTGCCTACCTATGGACATTCCTGAAATATTGGAATTTGTCGATCGCGCAGTCTATGCCAAAACCGACAAACATCTAAATGACTTGCAACGGAGGATTATCACGGGTATTCTGAAGGGTCAAAAGTATGCAGAAGTCTCAAAAACTTGTGGTTATAGTACCCAGCACGTTAAAAAAGTCAGTCACGAGCTTTTGCAAATGTTATCTGATATCTTTGGTGAAAAAGTAAAAAAAGGTAATCTTGAATCGGTATTAGAAAGGAATATTAAGGTCAATATAACTTTTGGAGAAAAAAATACCCGACATAAAAATATTATAGGTATAGGCACTATCAATAATTGTCCCGATTCCTCGACAGCTACTCCACAAACAAGTGATTCTGACCCTAATGAATTACCGTACCATAACGAAAATCAAGTTAATTTTGAAATAATTAACAAATTAAGGATGTTTGGTTTAAGTGATGAGCAAATTGCCGAGGCATTAGAGATACCTGTGGATATCGTTAATCAATAAACTGACAATTAATGCAGCCACCAATACAGAAATATCAAACAATACTTTCATAAACCCATTGTATCCTGAATACGTTCCACTCTTAAGTCATCTATAAAAGTATTCAGATCTAAGTTTTTTGGGAATTCTGTATCGACTACCAAAATTCCTTCCTTTCGATAAGTCATAGATGGGTCATATGGCAGTATGTTAGTCGATACGGATTTTTCTTCTGTATTGCTCTTCTCCGAAGTTTGACTCAATTTATCAAATTTTTCAAGACTCATACAGCAAACCCTAAATAGTAAATTCAAAAGCCTCTGGCAAAAGCTCTGCTACCGTTAACTCCATCAACTTGTCATCCTTTCCCTGGAAAAAAACCATCGCTTCCCAGCCAAACTCAGATAAAACTTGCCGACAAGCACCACAAGGAGCACAGGGTTTTTTCGGCTCACTCACAATTACGATCGCCCGGAGCTTCATTTTGTCACCACCTTCATGAGCGATCGCACAAGCAACTGCTGCTCTCTCAGCACAAATTGTGAGACCATAGGAAGAATTTTCAACATTACAACCAGTGAATATATTGCCTTCATGAGTTAAGAGCGCTGCTCCAACTCGAAATTTGGAGTAGGGAGCATAAGCTTTTGTTAAAACTTGTTGGGCTTGCTCTTTTAATAACGTCAATTCTA
>JAAHHL010001518.1 GCA_010672185.1 Caldora sp. SIO3E6
CACTGGAATTACAATCAGCCAGAGCACAAGTGGTGTATCACCAACAAGCTGATTAGTGAGTTAACTGGGGTGACCCCAAAAGCGATCGCCAAGGTTGTAGAGGGAATGGGCATTGAAGATTACAACTTGATGATGGATTTAACTCCTGTTGTTAATCGCATGACCAAAGCGGCTGTAGGGAGTATTTCTGAGGTGGTTAGTATCGCTGATGTGTTGGGAGTTGATGTGTAGGCGATCGCATCGAGTACTAGTAAATCCAAAACTTGGATTTAGCAGTCTTCTACCTGAACATTTCAGCGCCAATTCGCAATGGGTAGCTAAGTAGCCAAGCCTATATGGGTAGTCAATAGGGCTAAGCCAACCTTTTAAAGAACGTCTGTAAAGAAAGATGAAGAAACGGTTTGAGGGACTAAAAGTAAGGAGATCAATAGAAGAAGCCTTTTATCGTCTATTCAAAAGTTGATGAAACGATTACAACTCGCTTTACTGTCTGGATTCCAAATCATCTTACTTCTTGGATGCCAACTTGCTAGCGCACAAGACACTAACCTTGATGAAGCCGAAGCCTTACAGAATGAGAACTACAGCTATATCAATAGCAACACAGCTAAGCTGAACCAATGTAACAAGATTATCAGAATTGCAAATAGAGTAGTTCAGGAGGTAAAAGCGATTACTCAAGACGGTAATACGAGCAACCATAATGTAGTTATTCAAGCGGTTGAAGTAATCGAAAAGGCTCTTGAAGAGATGGAAAACATCGAAATAGATGATGAACAACTAAAAAACTTTCAGACTGGCTTTATCAGAATGTATCGAGACACCAGTCAAGCTACCCGTGAATTTGTTGACGCTTCTAACAGAGAAAATCTTCCAGCAATTGAAGCCGCTTCAAGAAACCTCCGACAAGCAACTCTCCCAGAGAAAGAGTTAGTCAACGGGATCAATCACTATTGCATCAACTCTGAAACTGAGAGAATTAGTACTCAGGAAGCAAAGATTAAATATTTACAAGTGGAATTGATTAGTGAAATAGATGCTCAACAAACTAGAATTAGTCAATTAGAAACCCAGCTGCAAGAAGCACAGACAGTTCAAGAAGCCACACTTAGAAGGTTAGAGGCCGAGTTACGCACTGTTGAAAAAGACTTTAGGCGCTTTGAGCAGTTAGTGCAAGAAGGGGTAATTCCCCAGTCAGAGTTAAATAGCCGCAGACTACAAATAGAAACCGCTAGAGAGCAACTCAAGGAAGCAGAAGTCAACCGTCAAATCGTAATAGAAACTCTTAGAGAGGAACTCAAGGAAGCTAGAGAGCAACTCAAGGAAGAAGGAGCCAATCTTCAAATCATGATAGAAACTCTTAGAGAGCAACTCAAGGAAGCTAGAGAGCAACTCAAGGAAGCAGAAGCCAACCTTCAAATCATAATAGAAACTTACCAGGAAGAATTGCAGAGATTGAAAAACAGCTCACGCTCTCCCCTGTTCTTAAGAAAAACCAGGGAGCGTGAGTGATTCTCCCTTCAGTTTTGGTGACCCAACTACCGGCAATTCTCCGGAATTAGCTGAAATGGGTCACCAGTCAGGAGACGCGATCGCTTAGGGAAACCTGTTTCAAGTTGAGCTAGTGTGGGTCACCAAGAGAGAATAGCAGCGGCGCGGTTACCATCAATATAGCTGGCACTTCAGCAGACGGGAAATCTTCTAGCGGTTTGGCTACGCCGCGCTCCCTCAGAGTTGATAAAAAATACCTGTCACAAGTTAAATTAGCCCTCCGGAGCAAGGGTTACTCAAGG
>JAAHHL010001519.1 GCA_010672185.1 Caldora sp. SIO3E6
GAGGAAGAAGAATACAATTTTCCTTAACCCTTGGGGTATTTCCATATATAGGTTTTTTTTAGAACCACTACGCCATATATGGGAGTTGACAAAATGCACGACCTTTTAACTTGTCACCGTTGCCTACACCCTAACTACTTTACCTACTTTTAAAGTATCTTGTCCCCCTCTCAGCTGGAGCCCCGTACTGTTGACTCAAATGTTAGCACCTGTTAACAAATAATTGATTCATCCTAAAGTGAACCGAGTAGAACGGGTTTATCTGATGACCACCTACCAACAGAGTTTCTATGAACGTATTGGTTTTGAGTATAACTCCAGTACCACAATGGTTTTGTATAATCAGCCTTTAGCTACTCCTGTACCAGTTATGAATTTACAGTCTCAGGAGTTGTCAGAGGCATAGTATACTGCAGGCGGGTCAGATTGTGGTCGCTCGCCGCATTACTTGGGCGCTCCTCCTCTGATACGGTTACAGCTTGCAGATTTCCCTGCATTGCTTCAATCAGGGTCTGAGCCATTAAAAAATTTAACCCAGGTGAAATTGTGGTTGTTGCAGCAGTTGACTCTTCTATCTCAGGTGTTGTCGAAAGTGTATCAACTGCTTCACTCCAAACTGGATTGGGAGCTTGGATATCAATCCAGATGTATACGTCTTCTGCTTTAGGAGAGAGAGTAGTCCAAACTTTAATACTACCGTCTTCCATTTGGGAAATAGCAGTATCTACAAGAGCTAGTAAGGCTTGTTTGAAGCGTCTTGGATCTGCTAAGATATAAGTTTTCGATTCAGGAGAAACTATCTCAAGTTGGAGGTTGCGATTGGCTGCTTGCAGATAGGTAAGATCATCAACCTCATCAAATACTTTATTCAACTCCACTGGTTGATTGTCCAAGCGATTTGTGCCATGTTCGGTTTTGGCCACAGCAATTACTTCGTCCAAAAGTTTGACCATCTTTTGTGCAGAGGTGTTTGCTTGAGCAAGAAAGTCTCGCTCCTCTTCTGGAGAGTCACAAAGATCCGACAAAATCAGTTGATGCATACCCATTAAACTGCTCAGGGGCGATCGCAATTCGTGGGAAGTTCGTGCCAAAAACCCAGCTTTGAACTGGCTCATGTGCTTTGCCATTTCGTAAGCCATTTGGGTTTGCTGGAGTTCTTCTTGGAGAGTGGATCGTTTATCCTGGGAATCCTCTTGAGGTATAGCCCCCACCTTTGATTCCACTATTTTTGGCTTGAGGGAGGATTCGTCTTCCTGAGGAGTATCTTGGGTTTGAGGAGCATCTTGGATTAAAGGCTCTGCGGTAGTTGTCACTGGTTCCTTAGGAGAACGGAAAAAGCGGCTCCCTAGGAACCCTAGACCAACACCCGCCAACAAATAGATCAGTTCCATCACGTCCATACTTATAAGCAGTCAACTATATCTTAAAATTTTGCCAAGAGTCCAATTGTCTCCAGCATAGCGATTTTTTGGTTATTGGTCATTGATCATTGGTTATTACTCTTGCGGGGATTAGAAATGACTACAAGATGTCTGCATTCCTTGATATGACTAGTTTTCGTCTTCTTTTTCGTGTGTATTTTTACCCTGTTGCCAGATGAGCTGTTGCCAGATGAGCTGCGCCGTTAAGCGCTTATTAGTTATTAAATTTGTAGCGGTTGGTTTAGCCAGAATCTTCACCAATGTAATAAGCTGTAATAGCCAATACTCATTCTCTCCGCCGACAGAGTTTTTTGGCGTTACAGCTAACTAGTATAAGAAGGTAGAAGGAAATAATACTTGTATATTGCATA
>JAAHHL010000152.1 GCA_010672185.1 Caldora sp. SIO3E6
GTTGTAGTGTATGCACTTGTACTAACATTGTCGTGCATATTATACATTGGTGTTATACTCTCCGGAGAGTATAACACCAATGTATAATATGCACGACAATGTTAGTACAAGTGCATACACTACAACATACCCCCTTGACTACTCATGACAAGACTAGCTTAACCATGTTGACTACTCATAGCAAGACTAGCTTAACCCCCATTGACTACTCATAGATGCGGGGCTACTCAGAGGGGCTATTGATGACTACAACGCCTATACAGTATAGGTTACAGCGATTTAGGCTCAACTAGGTTGAGTTGGCTTAGAGTGGTTATCACTACTTGACTATTTATAGCGATATTGCCTTAGACCCACTTAGCTACTCATAACGGAACAATACTTAGTTAACCTAGCTTGACTACTCTTAACTGGTTCATAGAACATCATACCCACTTAACCACCCTTAGACTCAGCATCAAATGCTATACCTACTTGACTACTCATCATTGATGGTAACCGCGCCCCTGCTATCTCTCTTGGTGACCCATTGGAACTACTTTGGGTCTGCTGCATAAGTGTGTAAGCCATACCAGACAAGGCTTTCAATCCTATGGCAAGCCAAAATAGTCCAAGGTTTTTGCATTTTTGGCTTCAAGAACCTTGCACCATTGTCGGTAAATACCTGGTTAAATCAATAATGTTCGGGGTTAAAATCCGGAAAGCTGAAAGCTGATAGCTGACAGCTGATAGCTAAAGACTTATTCAGCAAGCCCTACTTTCCCATTGGTTTGGCCTACTTGACTACCCCAGCACGACTCCTGGACTGACTGGGCTCCCACTTTGGACAACGGAAACATTTCACCGGCCACCCATCAGCTTTCTTGCAACATTGGGGGCAGCGGCGCGATTGCTTTCAGCACCGCCGTAGGCGATTGCAAATCACATCTCCTACCAGAATGCCCCTAGAGGCAGTTCTAGGGCTAAACAATGGAATTATCTTCCACTGATTTAAAGGGGGCTGTAGGGGCTGGTAGCCGCAAAAGAGCGGTGCTGAAAGCAATCGCTCAGGGGGTGACAAGCAATCGCATCCCTGAGTGGTGACCCGCCACTACCCACCCCAGATAGGATTTTGCAGTACAAAGTACTTGGCAACACCACAGCTTCAGTGGTGATGACCCTAGTGACCCGTTGGCAGTCATACGGGTCACCAGCCCAATTCTACCCCCAAAAAGCTGCTCCAACTCCAAAATCGCTGAAATCATTACTAAACAAGAGATTGAACTCACTCACGCTCCCTGGTTTTTTCTAAGAAAGAGGCGATCGCGTGAGTCGGGGTTTTTGGGGCTCCATTGTAGGAGGCTCCTAGGGGAAAATTGCAGTACAAAGTACTTGAAAATGCCACAGCTTCAGTGATGATGAACACCTAACGCCTTGACTACCGGTATGTTGCCGGTCTTTTGTAACATATAGCTCTCTATACTACAAAATTGTCCCTGCTCCCCCCGAAAAACTGCCATCATACTCAAAATCGCTGAAATTATTGCCATACAAGAGATTGAACTCACTCACGCTCCCTGGTTTTTTCTAAGAAAGAGGGGATCGCGTGAGTCGGGGATTCTGGGGCTCCAATTAGGGGCTTTTGTAGTATCTCAGTGATGGGGCGCGATCGCTTTTACATGGTAACGGAGAAGTTTGAGCTATTCACCAATGGGTAGCATTTCTTCTTCAACCAAAATTTCGCCGCCTTTTATCATTGGGCTACCAACTTAAGGCGGGACAAGAGAAACTCCAGGAGAGAGTCAGGTTTGAGGACTAGTTCGCGGCATAATGTCGCGAACTAAGCAAGACTCGACTATTTCGAGGATGCTTTTTTCTCCTCTTTTTCCTGTGCAAAAACCACTTCTAACCAACTGTCACTCAGGGAGTTAATTGCTCGTTGTAACTCATTAATTTGATTTCTTGAGGCCACTTGGAGAACAGCATCAATATGGGCGGGACTTCCAGCTTTTCCTAAGTGTTTGTATTTACTCAATTTCTCCCCACTTTTACCAGAGCGAAAAATTGGTTCTAGGGCTTGTAGCTTATAGTACCAATATCGTCCCTTCTTGGTCTTCACTTGATAGCGCATCACCCGACATCCAGGGGGAGCCACATCAGAGTGAGCCTCAATCCGCTTAATCTCTTGCTGTAAGACGGCAATGGCTGCTTGTAATTGGTCAGCTCTAGCTAGATTGTCTGGCTCAGGGGGTGATGGCATGATGGAAGAATGAGAAAAAAAACAGTCTTGTTCGCGGCATAATGTCGCGAATCAGGTTTTAATGGTAATCATCAACATTATGACCAGGTGAGACATCCGACCTATGGGGCTGCCTTACTCGTTGCCAAAAAGTCTATCAGGCGACTCGAAAACAGGGAATTAAGTCACTCCGAGCTGTGGCACGAGCTACTAACTTATCTAAAAGTAGTGTACATCGTCTCAGACAAAGAATTAAGCATCGCCATCAAGAGCCCGAATCAGACTTTTGGGAAACCCCAGAAGGTTTTGAATGGCTGAGACTATTAGTTTTTGCCACTATCTATATCTTTGGCATCAAACAAGGTGTGGGGTCTGAGGTTCTTTCGGAGTTTTTTCATCTACTTCGTTTAAACAAACAGGTTGGGGTCTCGCCAACCGCTCTACGTCGATTAGAAACTGAGATGCGCTCATTAATCATCACTTATCAAGAACAACAACATCAACAAATAAAACAAACTTGTCCCTCGGTTGAAATTATCGCCGGAGCCGATGAAACTTTTTTCCCAGGAGTTCCTGGAATTGTGCTGGTCTTAATGGATTTAGTCTCTGGTTACATTGTCTTGGAGAAGAAAACTTCAGACCGGAAATATCAGACCTGGAAGCTCCAAGTCCAGACAGCTTTAAGTCAAATAGGAATCGGGAGTTCAATTAAGTCATTAGTCAGTGACAGAGCCTTGGCTTTGATTCAATTAGCTGTTCAAGGACATGGCACTCAAAGTATCCCGGATTTGTTTCATGCAATGCGCTCTATTTCTCGATATATAGGAGCCTTATTAGGAGGGAAATTAGCTCGTACCAAGAGACAATTACAGCAAACCAGTAGGGAAATAACTGCTCGTCAACTGAAGAAAAAACCGATTTCTGTTCGACTGAGCCAACGCCTCAGTCAGCTCACTGAAGAATACCAGTTTCTAGTGCTAGGCGTTGAGAGTTACCGAAGTGTTTTGCATCAAATCTCGACTATTGTTCACCCTTTTGCCATAGATGGGAGTGGATTTCAGACTGGAGCCGATATACAAGATTATCTCAGGTCTCTTCTTCCCTCCCTGGCAGCCTTGGGTCAAACTT
Source organism: Caldora sp. SIO3E6 (assembly GCA_010672185.1). Taxonomy (GTDB): domain Bacteria; phylum Cyanobacteriota; class Cyanobacteriia; order Cyanobacteriales; family Coleofasciculaceae; genus Caldora. The sequence goes on from JAAHHL010000152.1 coordinate 3,347, forward strand.
ATCAACTGAATAAAATCGAAAAAGCTTTAGAAAAATTTAGCTGTCAAATCAATGGAATAGCTGCCGGAATTAATTTTTGGTGGCAACTAGTTTCGTCAAGTCAAGTTTTGGAAGAACTTGATGCAGTCACACAAAATTGGTTAGTTGCTTATCTGCTCCCAGAGGTTTATTGGTTCGCTCAATTCGAGAAGACCAAAAATCAAGAATTGAGACAATTATATCAGAAAGCTTATGAAAAAGCTCACCAACAACTCCTGGCTCACTCACTGACTCTTTCGGTTTCCTCTTTAGAGCTCTCACAATGGCGAGACTGGGCAACTAGGATGGTAGCTAAATTTCAACGAACCACCTCCGCTATTGAGGGACGTAATGGTTATTTGTCCCGGCTTCATCACAGTGGTCGGGGTCTATCACCAAGGGATTTACAGGTGCTAACCGTTATTCATAACTTTGACCTCAAACGAGCATCTGGCTCCACCGCAGCGAGTCGTTTTTTTGGTCAAGATTTTCCCGAATTATTTCCTTGGCTAATCTCAAGAATGGGCGATTTACCTGAACCCAGAAAGTCGAGAAAATCTCGAAAGTCTAGGGAGTTTACTATCTCTATTGCCTAAGTCAAACCTGAAGGGCATTAAATGAAGGTTAGTAGACTTTTTGTATATAACCTTTTTTTCAATCAGTTTAACAATAGCTAGATATCCCAATGGCATTCTAGTTCGCGACATTATGCCGCGAACTAGTCCTCAACCCTGACTCTCTCCTGAAGTTTCTCTTGTCCCGCCTTAAGTTGGTAGCCCAAAAATGTAAAAACACTCATGAAAAAGTACCATGAACAGTGCTCTGTAGGTCTCTGATTGAACCGTTTCTCAGCGAAGAATGACTGCTGAGATGGAGAAGCTATTGTCTCCCTACTAGTTTGCGTAATATTTACGCAAACTAGTATTTTTTGTCCAAAGTCCAAACTATGATAATGGGAGGTGTAGCTCTAGAAGCTATAAACCCCATCATACCTCACTTTCAGAGAGTTGTGAGATTTCACAATAGGCTGTCTCAAGTTGTCTCATTGTCCATCAGGAAACCAGCTGGTACTCACTCAAGAGAGTAGCGATCGCTTCCCAGCATCCATCAGTGAAACCGACATATTGATCCTCAATTACTTCCACTGTGTACGAAACAATCCTTTCGAGATAATCGCACCAGCGCTGGAAAACCGAGCCAATCTTAATCTCTGGCTGGGATTGTTCAATCATTTCAGGATCGGAAGAAGAGATTTGGCTCTGAGTCTTTTGAGCTACTTGCTGCTTCTGACTTTCCAGATATTGCTGGTACAGATGATTCAACCGCTCCCTCTCTGTCTGACTCAGAACCTCCCAAGCTCTATCAAATCGCTCTTGGGGCATGACTACTTCTGCCCAGTCCTGAACCTGATACAGGAATTTTAGATCAGCGAATTGTAAGATATTTAGTTCTCTCAAAGCCCAGACTGTGGCAAATTTACCACCCCGCCGTGCTGCCTCCTCTTTGGTTAGATAATCCGCACACAAGCCGTTCCACAACTTCTCATGTCGCTTTTGCGCTATGTGGAAATTCTGTAGCAAATAAAGCCGCTCTAATCCTGTTAAGAAGTGCCGGTTTTTAATATTCATCAAAATGAGTTTTTCACCACCGGCTATCCCTGTTCCTCCTGGCTTAGAGACAATTGGTAGCCCAGTCTCTGGATCAGAAGAGACGGGACTTTCCCAGATGTCAGATTCTTCAATGCCAGGGAGCCTATCGAGAAAAAATGTTTTTTCGATACGCCTCTTAGTTTCAAGAGGTACTGTTTTTCTCTTCAGTTTACGAGCTTCTTCGATTTCTTCATATTTCTTTGCTTTCCAAGTCTCGGATGCTTGCTGTCTTTGAAGCTCCCCAAAGATTTCGCTTTCTATTCCTGCGAGTTCCGGTTCTGATTCCCAGTCTGCCTCAATTACACGATGGCCAGATTCCCTCAAGCTGGTTATCAGGCATTCCCTCAGGTTGTTAATTTCAAAATTATCAAGCGCTCCTAAAGTGGTGCTGTATTTAAAGTAATCGGGGTCAGCATTTTGGAGAGAAAGTCTGACAACTCCCTCGACAATTTCTACAGAGTTTGATGCTTCTGCTGCTAATCCTGCGTTGAGCTGATTGAATGCTTCAAGCTGTTTCTTGTACTCATTTACGCTATAAGTTGCTGGGATGTTCCTATCTTTAACTTTCCCCCTATCTGGACAAAAAACATAGTGGGGTAAATTATCCCTTAATCTGAACATTATCTGGTTTTGAGCATTGGTATTCAGTACTCCGAAAAAGAAGCTGAATTTGTGTGTAAAATGCCCGTTGCCGTGACAATCTAGCCCACTTTCAGCACTGGGAGACGCGATAAAGAAATCAGGCTTATATTTGGCAATAAAGGCTGAAGGATTGGCAAGGAATTCAACTGCCCAAGGCTCTCCTACCGTTTCACTATTCAAGACAAATCCTTTCTTCCCTTGGCTTGAAAGAAGTTCAGAAAAAACCTTGGATTTACCCAGAGCATCGGTGACAATCCACGGGATGCAATCTTCCCTAGACATTGCCTTGAACAGGGGGCTTCTGTCTTGCCGTTTTAATTCGCCTTCAGGGTTAATTCCCCTGACAAATGTGATAGTGTGCGGGTCTGGCTTGAATTCATTTTTAATTTTAATAACCTTCTTGTTTTCTGCTAATTTTTCGATTAATTCGATATCGATATCCCTGAGATTGCCATCGAGACAAACGACTGCTGCACAAGCTTTAAGCGCTTCTCTTAGTATTGATAAACACTGGCTCTGCCTATCTCCTAAAGTTCCTCCAGAGATGCCATGAAACAAGACAGAAGCTGTTTCGTCTAGGACAATTATTGTCCCTTCATACCAATGGGGCTTACTGTGGCTAATTGAATCCAAGCAAAAGGCAATATTAGAGTCTTTATCCTTCAGGAACAAGAAAGCATCATCGGATTGGAGATGGTAAAAATTAAGACCAGCTTCAGTCTCAGCTCGACTCACAGTTTGATGTAGTAAATTATTCCTATAACCGATTAGCCTAACCCCCATTCCCGACTCAGCAATCAGTTGGAGGAAAGCACTAGTTTTACCTGTGCCCAAGGCAGATTTAGCTGCAACAATAGAGCCTTCTAATTTGAGATTCCTAGGGAATTTGAAGTAGCTCTGATTAACTGTATGAGTCGGGGTGAATTGCCTGAGTCGCTTCCATTGCCTCCAGAAATACTTGAGTTTCCCTTGAACGTGTTTTGATTCGGCTCCCCCGTACTCTGAGGCTATATGTTTGAATTCGTCAAGAGAGAGATACTCAATTTCTGAGTAGCGCTCAATGGGGAGCTCATCAATATCAGGGTCGCTCTTGAGTACCTGATTCCACCACCCAAATACAGGAGTGTAGCCCCATTCAATCAGCAACTCAGCTGCTCTGAAGTACTGACTACAAACAGCAGGATTAGCCACGCTACCCGCATCAGCCAAGATTGGTATCGATGAAGCATCAGGGCACAGCTTGAGCGCTTCTTTCAATTGATTGGGGCTACCAGCCCATTGCCCACCAGCCGCGCCTACCACAATCAGCCCAAGCCGTTGAGATGCTAGGAAGGGTTTAGCCCCAACTCCCTCTGCTAGAGCAATGCCCTTGGGTTCTCCTGGTGGTTTATGGATAGCCAAAGGCAGTTCAGGCTCAAATCCTTTCCGATAGATATGTGGACTTTGACCTGATGGATTTTTCTTGGTGATACTGCTTAGCCAGCGGTAGCGACCCTCTCCACTTTTAATCTTTCTCAGTCTGACCTGTAAGGCCACTATTAGCCCTTTGGCGTTACGGATGGGGCAAAGATACCCTTTGCCCGTTAGCAAGCGTTTACCGCCTATTCCCATGCCAGGTAGTAGATGGCTGTACTTTCCTTTGAGCAACTGCCAGTTTTCAACCGATTTGAACCCAGCTAATTCAATCTGCTCATTGGTGAATCCCCTCCGAATTAAATCAGCCCTATCATCTGGATGCAGATCTAGTTCATCCAGTATCCTTGAATATTGCTCATGCTGCTGCTGCTCATCAAGCGCCCTAGAAGCCCGTGCCTCATCCTCGGAGGCTTGCTGCCTTCTCCTAGCTTCAAGGCGCTGCCTCCACTCCTCACGCTGTTGCTCTGTCCACTCCTGGGTGTTATCAATTTTCCAGATGCTCCAACCTTTGCCCTTGTCCTCTTTGATACATTTGTATCCGTTTTGAATCTCTCCGAACTTAGAGCCACTGAAGCTCATACACAGCAAGATTTCGCCATCTCTGTGAGTGCGGCATTTCCCAGAAGTATCACCGCATATTTCGCAGGGTTGAGATTTTTTGGAGGGGATGAATTTGCTCACAGCACACCTCCCATCCCCGCTGTTTGTATCGCTTCCTCAAGAGTTAGGTGTGTACTCAAAACCTTTCCATTGAGTGTGATTCGATATCGGTGCTTCTCCTTTGCTGAAACCCCTGGCACGCTGCTTATCTGGGGTTTTGTATTTGGCTGAAATGGCTTGCATTTGTTAGCACTTTGTGCTATGCTTGTATCATCTTTCATTTGGTTGTCGCTCCGAGTTTTTAGATGGCGGCAACCTCTTGCTTTTTACGGACTCCTCATGCCTATATGGGCGCTAATATGCTTGTCACAAGCTAGAAAGAATCCGTCACCGTGCTAAATTTGAATTGAATTATTTTTTTAGCTTGGTTGGCTTTTTGTTTTCGTGGATGCTTTTAGAGAGCATCCGATTCAAGCGAGAGCAAGAAGTTGACCGGTTTTTTTTTTTTACTTTACAGCGTTTCCCGCTGTTACGAGGTACAGTAACAACAATTGGCAAACCAATTTCTTAAATGTTGAGGATTCATTAAGTCAATGGCAACTGCAATGATTTTATCAATCATGGAGGTAGTAGATTGATGTCTTTGATTTTTAACCAATACTCTAGTCTAAGTTTTTGAACTCTTTCTGTTGCGGCTTGACTGCTGTACCAGTTTTTTTTTTTTTACGAGGCAGCTCTAAGATCTGTAAATAGCGACACATCGCTGTTTTACTCACCCAATTTCCAGTTTTTTGTAAAAATAACTCGCATAACTCTACTAAAGTTGCATCAGGATAATCTGCCACTAGTCCTCTGACATCTGCTTCAGCATTAGTCAAGTGACTAAATTGTGGTTTTCCTCTCTTTTTTGGCTGCAAATGTCCCTCAATTTTTTGTTGCTTCACCAATTTTTGAACAAGACTTTTACTAACGGAAAATCTGGCAGCAACTGTTCTAATTGACAGCTTTTGTCGTAAATGTGCCGTCACAATTTTTTCTCGCAGATCGACTGAATATGCTTTCATTCGTTATATCACCTTTATCCAAAACTTAAATTAAGTGTACCGCATAACAGCGGTAACCGCTGTAACTTATCGATTTAGGGTTCGCATCTCTAGCGCATTAATTTCTGAATTGCTTACTCAGTAATAGTTTTGACGATTTTTTTTGTCCAAAGTCCAAGCTTAAGAGTGCCAGGGGAATCCGCCTTAACAGTTAACACAGACTCCAGATCTCCTCTTTCATTCGTATTTTCAACTTGCCATTCTGGTTCAGACACAAGTTGACCTCTCTCACAAGAACCGGTAAATCCTATGTGCTCACGAGCTTCTACATCATCGGTGATGCGATAGGCAAACCAAAGCCAGTTTCCAGCGTGGGGCTTAGATTGAATGGAATTTACATCAAGGGACAAAATTGCCCCATCATTGGTTCTACCCATTGTCATCCAGCGCTCGTTGCTTTCTTGAGCAAAAGATGGGCTATTACCAGGTAATACCGTTGTTAGTGCGATGGTCGCTACGCGAACCGCCGAAGGCATCGCTGCAACAAATTTTCCTATCTTGATTCCTACGGACATGGGTTGGTACGTTACATTTCTTTTCTTTTCTACCCTCTCTACTAGGTGGAAGTGTTTCTGTGGGGACGCGATGGAGGGCGATCGCTCCCCTATTTCCGCTAATCAATCCCCAGCATATCAGCAATATTGACCACTTCTGAAATTGTGCCTACAGCTGCTTTGATTTGACGGTTGACCACAGGAGTCAGTCCCTGCATGGCGTTGTAGTCTTCAATGCCCATCCCCTCTACAACCTTAGCGATCGCTTTTGGAGTCACCCCAGTTAACTCACTAATCAGCTTGTTGGTGATACACCACTTGTGCTCTGGCTGACTGTAATTCCAGTGCTTAATCGCTCTGACGGCTCGACTGGCTAACTCTCGTGAGGCATTGGGATTAGTTCGATACCTCTTGTCATTCATCAACTCATCAGAAGGAACCATACTCAAATCTTCATTAAGCCGTTCATGGAGAGCATTAATCGCTTTGGCACGTTGGAGCAAAGCTTGCTTTACCCATTCATTGATGTCAGCATCACCCCTGGCTTGCTTGACTACCGCAAGCTCCTCACCCTCTAGACCAACTTCTGTGAAGATATCAATACTGGTTTCAGTAGATGGTGCTGGGGTAAGAGTATCTGATTTTTTGTTCCATTCAGCGCTCAAATGCTTGATAGCGAGATGCTCCCATCTCTCGATCCTGCCTTTTTCGGAATTCGTAAAATACCAAGGAAATGGCGCGGCTTCATGTGGTGACTTTCCTTTTTGAGGTTGATATTTTTCACGAATAGCTATCCGAATTTCCTTCATCGGAGTCTTGCGACTATTTGGTGTATCCGGAAAGCACTCGACTACAGCTTGCTTAATTTCCGCACAAGCCTGGTGTATCTGGTCTTCATTTTCAGCACAGTCTATAGCTTCCAGAAATAATGGTAATTTCTCTCTCCAAGCTGGTGTCTTGCGTGGCATAGTCCGTTAACTCAATTTCAACTATCCTTAGTCTAAGTGTATTAATTACCCGTAGCAATACCCAGATAGCTATTGATAAGAAATTCTGATTATACCAACTTGACTACTCTTGTATCTGTTATACATTCGCTAATGTCCAATTTATATTGTTATGCTTTAGGGAAAGCGCTAAAAGTATAACGCCATGCAAGCCACTATCAGACTTACAACGCTGCT
>JAAHHL010001520.1 GCA_010672185.1 Caldora sp. SIO3E6
TCTCTCTCAACCATCTCGGCCATTCCTCCGAGAAGTTGGTTTATCTCGATCACAGACTTAAACGTGACCACCCCTGCAAGCATCTGTCTTCCGAGCATTGCTACCAAGCCGTCATTGTCAGCGCCGATATTTGGGAGGCGCACATATATCGAATCAATCACGTTCCCTGGGTCTTTTCCGTCCCAGTCATCTTGCCCAGCGTTTGTTCTTAAAATTGTCACGTTTGCGATTTCATCATAAAGTGTGACTATATAGTTCCGGTAAGCTCGTTTTACTTGCATCATCGACTTAAGTTGTTCACTCCTCATTGGCTAGTATCTTCTGTTAGTCCTTCCTTAATTCAGTTCATCACCTGAGGTAATACAAAACCCAGAAAGCTCTAGATCTTCCGCAAATCTTCCGATAAAGATAAGAGCGAGACAGACTTCATCAAAACTCATGTACCCCGTATCGAGTAGGGCTTTGAGCATACCTGTCCACTGAGCTATATCATCGGCGTTTTTGGGAACTGGTACGATGAAATTAGATACTTTCAACCTGACAACTTTTCCCGAACCGTCCTCATAGTTGCCATAGATCAATATCTCGGCATTATGCTTGTTTAGAACCTCTATCACGACATCCTGAAGAGCTAGTGTCTTCTCCATTTTTGTCACTCCTGATTTGCACTTTCGATGCTTGTACATCTCCTCTTCAATTCTTTGAAGAGCATCTTACAGGCCAACCCTGCGGTTTTCATGATGATCAAGTTACCAAAGCCCTTTTTCACTTCTGATTCTTTGATGCCCTTGCTGATTTTTTCTCCCAGAGTATCGCTGATATTCATCAGTAAAATCTTGGACATCATATCGAGTTGCTCTTCAATCCGAATAGCCTCTTGTTTTTTCAGCAAAGGCTTTACTTGACCATGAAGAACTTGGTTGATTTGATTGTTGATCCTGACTAATTCTTTGGCGACAACTCGCTTGCGAGTTTCCTCGTCAGAGCGGTAGAATTTATCAAAAAGTTCATCATAGTACTCTCCTAGGAATTGGCACTGTTTGGTCAGGGGACGAGATTTTTTTGGGGCAATGCTTGTGAGAATCCACAGGTAGATTGCACTCCTGCATAATTTGCTTCCAGCCCCCGTCTGGAAGCCGACTTTATCCCCAGAAGAGTTTTCCTCACCCGCGCAGCCCAATCGCTTTTTAAACTGAGGAAGCGAATCAAACCTAGAGATAGGGTAAATCTGAGATATTATTAAGGCTTGGGTTCTGTCACCCATGCCAAATTCATCAAGGATATCGACATAGTCCTTGATTTCAGGTCTATTCAGATAGCGTTGAAGGTCTTTCTCCAGATGCTTCTCCGATACATGGATAAAACACAAGAGCATAGCCAGCTGTCTTGAGAAGTAGGAAATTATCCCGCCATATCTATTAGCTAGGGATTTCTCCCACTTTCGGTCATACCGGGTTTGAGCCGATTTAGTGATTTCCTCTTGCGCCAACCACCCCCAGAGGGGCGCAATACCTGACTTGTTTGGAGTGGTTCTGACTTTTGCGACCTCTGGGAACTCAAAGGCTAGCTGCTGACGGAGGCGGTTGATGATAGGGGATTGAATCCTATTGAAAGATTGCAGTTGGAGGTAAATCTCCCTTAGCTTCTGGGGAATGCCGGGGACAAAGTGGAGAAAAAATTCAGGTTTGTCGTGATTTTCCCAGAGGTATGCTGCTAGAGCTAAGGCATCAGCGGCATCGTTTTTATCCGGTAGCTTGTGTCCACGACGGTAGTGGTTGCACTCAGAAT
>JAAHHL010001521.1 GCA_010672185.1 Caldora sp. SIO3E6
AGGGCGTCTCCGGTACGGTCGACGGCAAGTCGGTGCTATTAGGCAACAGTACCCTTATGCGTGAGACCGGCGCGGAGTTAAACGATTAATGGATGAGTTTGAAATTAATTCGGAAGTAAATGTCGGTACCCAGGTTGTTATCAGGCAATGGTTGTAAAACGAATGCTAGAGCAAATAGATTATTTTTATTCTAACAGACCCTGTCTAGGGGAGCGAGTCAGTGGTGATATCGCGATCGTTGAACAACAAGAACAATTATTATTTGTTGGCATTGTTGATGGACTGGGACATGGAAAAAATGCTAACCTAGTTGCTCGTACTGCCAAAGATTATTTGCAAAAAACTTGGGATAGTGATGTTTGCCATACCATGCTCCGTCTTCACGACAAACTCAAAGGTAGTTTAGGAGCAGCGGTAGGATTGGGGGTTTTGAATTTAGAAACTCAGCAGTTATCCTACACAGGGGTTGGCAATACTGTCTTGAAAATTTGCCGTCGGCAAGAGCAACAAAATTGTACCAAAAGACTTTATTCAACAGATGGTATTGTGGGTAGCCATATTCGCCACCCGGTTGAACAACGTCTTCAGTTAACTAAATCTGATATAATTCTTTTTTATACAGATGGTATTAGAGAGCATTTCAGTCTAGAAGAGTACCCTCTGATTTTTGTTGATGATACCATGAAAATTGCGAAAAAACTGATCCAACTTTTTGGCAAGAAACATGACGATGCGACTTGTATTGCTTTAAAGTATCAGCCTTAATTGACAAGGCAGAGGGCAGAAGGCAGAAGGCAGAAGGCAGTCCCGATGAAAAATTTTTTTCACCACCATTCATGAAAATCCCCCTCTCCGCGTCCCCGCGTCCCCGCGTCCCCGCGTCTCTTTCAAGTCAGAAGGATATGATAAGTGTTTAGGCGGACATGATATGAGAAGTACATCCAATTGTGGTGAGACTATTCCCAATTCCCAATTCCCAATTTCCAATTTTCAAGCCTATACTTCAGATGGTTAATTTAGGAACAGTTCAACTCAATCATCAATCTTATCTTCATGATATACGCCAGAATGTTTGGCGGTTGGTAAAACTTTTAACCGGAGATGAAATTGTCGCGACTCGATTAAGTACGATAACCTCTCAAATAAACCGCTTACTGATTGACTCTGGGAGCAATCCTGCCTTTAGTATTCAATTAGAACTTCAGAGTCATTTTCCAGAATTGTCAATTATTTTTATAACCAAAAATCAAGTTCCTATCCCGAATCTTATTTATCCCTTTTTTGATCAAGTAAATTTGCTGATATCGGAAAAGCAGTATTATCAAATTAAAGCGGATTATTTTTTAAAAAATTATGTATTCTTGACAGAGGGAAAAATTAGGGAAGCTCAGGCTATTTTTGCCCAAAAGAGCCGTGAGCAGTTAATGACGGAACTAGAAGACAAAAATAAAGTTCTTCAGGAATCCCTATTGAACATCAAGCGCATGGGGGCGGAATTGGATGTGGCTAAACAAATTCAGTCTATGGTGCTGCCTAAAGAAGAAGAACTGGCAGAGATTGCCAATATTGACATTGTTGGCTATATGGAACCTGCTGATGAAGTCGGTGGAGACTATTACGATGTCCTCCATAGTGACGGTGTTGTGACGATTGGGATTGGTGATGTCACCGGACATGGTTTAGAAAGTGGTATTTTAATGTTAATGACCCAAACCGCTGTCCGTACCCTCCAAGAAATGAAGGAAAGCAATCCCGTCAGATTTTTGGATACTCTTAATCGAACTATC
>JAAHHL010001522.1 GCA_010672185.1 Caldora sp. SIO3E6
TGTAGTGGGAGCATCTTGCTCCCTAGAATTACGCCCAAGCAGGCAGGAAACTTCCACTAATCGAAGAAAGCAACCAATGGATACTTTTACAGACTTTATATATAAGCGCACACCTTTCCTATTATAAAAAATAATAGCATAAAATAATAGCGATCGCTCAAATCGACGCAACAAATATCTAAAGGAGTTTAATTATGGACTTAAAACCGATTAAAACTGAAATTGATTATCAACAAGCTTTAAGAGAAATTGAATCACTTTTCGCAGTAGAATCCCATACTCCAGAATGGGAAAGGCTAGACATTTTAACCACTTTAGTAGAAATTTATGAACAACAACATTATCCTATAGAACCGCCTTCTCCCATTGAAGCAATTTTATACCACTTAGAAAGTCGTAATAAATGAATTTTAGCTTATTGGTCATTTGTCATTTGTCATTTGGTAAATGCCTCCCTCAGCTCCCTCAGCTTCCTCAGCTCCCTCAGCTCCCTCAGCTCCCTCAGCTCCCTCAGCTTCCTCAGCTCCCTCAGCTTCCTCAGCTCCCTCAGCTCCCTCAGCTCCCTCAGCTCCCCCAGCTCCTCAACTCCCTCAGCTCTAAAACTGATCCTTCCTCCCTCGCAGCCGTGCAAAGGTTTGCACCGGTTCTTTAGCTTTAACCGCAGCCTGTAGAGATGGTTGTTCCCAACGCAAAAAGGGATTAGTGAGCTTTTCTATCCCTACCTGAGATGGCACCGTTGCTTCTCCACGACTACGAGCCTCCTGAACCTGATGATATCGAGTTTGTAAATCTGGGTTCTCCCCATCTACACTCAGGGCAAACTGCAAATTTTTTAGAGTGTATTCATGAGCACACCAGACTCGCGTTGCATCTGGTAGAGCTCGCAACTTACTCAGGGAATCTACCATCTGTGCTGGCGAACCTTCAAACAGTCTGCCACATCCTCCCGCAAATAAGGTATCTCCACAAAACAGTTCCCCAGCTTCACCTTCCCCTACTGGGGGAAAATAGTAAGCAATATGTCCTCTGGTATGTCCAGGTACAAAGAATACTTCACCAACTCTACCAGCAAACTCGACGAGATCGCCTTCGAGCAAAAACACCTGTTGCCCCGGAATTCTGCCTCGATCCTCTGCTCCCCCATAAATACAGACTTCTGGAAAACGTTGCCTTAGCTGCCGATTGCCCCCTACATGATCTGAGTGGTGGTGAGTATTAAAGATGCTCACTAGTTTTGCTCCAAGTTCCTCCAGCAGCTGCAAGACTGGCGGTGCTACTGCTGGATCAACCACAGCGGCTGTATGTTGTTGAGGATCATGTAGCAAAAAGATATAGTTGTCAGAAAGTACTGGAATCCGGTTTACTTGCATAAGTCGTTAACCCCCTTAAAGTGACATCCTCCCAACCAGTAAAGATATTATTGCGGATGAGAGATAATCATGAATATGATAGATTAGCCACTGACAGAGTACTAGCTAATGGCAGGAAATCACTATCAATCCAGTCAAACCAATAACTCAATCGTAGATAATATTCTTAATACGGGTCAATTGAGTCGTCTAGAACATCTACAATTGGTCAGCACTCTCCTTTCGGACTACAAAGTCAATGATGAGCAACGTAGCAAAATTAATCTGATCTTTGACAACTTACAGACTGGTCATTTCAAGCTAATAGACTAGCACTGTGGAGGCAGGAGGCAGAAGGCAGGAGGCAGGAGGCAGGAGGCAGGAGGCAGGAGGCAGGAGGCAGGAGGCAGGAGGCAGGAGGCAGGAGGCAGGAGGCAG
>JAAHHL010001523.1 GCA_010672185.1 Caldora sp. SIO3E6
CTTCCCACCTACTGCCTCCTGCCTCCTGCCTCCTGCCTCCTGCTTCCTGCCTCCTGCCTACTGCCTCCTGCCTCCTGCCTCCTGCCTACTGCTTCCTGCCTCCTGCCTCCTGCCTCCTGCCTCCTGCCTACTGCCTACTGCCTACTGCCTACTGCCTCCTGCCTCCTGCCTCCTTCCTACTGCCTCCTGCCTCCTGCCTCCTCTAAATACAATCCTTCAAACTATAGACAACCTGCTGCTGCTCCTCACTGGAAAGTTCTGGGAACATCGGTAAAGACAATACCTGATGGCAGATTTGCTCAGTTACTGGAAAATCACCAGGTTGGTAACCTAAATGTTGGTAAACTGGCTGCAAGTGTAAAGGAATTGGGTAATAGACCATAGAGCTAACACCTTGTTGCTGTAGCTGGTGGCGTACCTGATCCCGATAGCTGCTACTGCTACTGTCTTGAGTTAGGCGAATTGTGTACTGATTCCAGACAGCTTGACTGTGAGGAGTCTCTTGAGGAACTACTACCCCTGGTAAAAGTTGCAACAGTTGGTGATAAGTTGCAGCCAGTTGACGACGAGCATCATTCCACTGATCTAGGTAAGATAGCTTGATGGCAAGGATAGCTGCTTGCAGGGCATCTAAACGACTGTTGATACCAGTTGCTTCATGGTAGTAACGTTGGCGACTACCATGTTCTTTGAGCATACGGATTGATGCCGCCAGGTTCTCATCGTTGGTAACCACTGCACCGCCATCGCCACAAGCTCCCAAATTTTTAGTAGGAAAGAAACTAAAACAACCCAAATGTCCCATGCTCCCTACTTGTTTTCCTGCCCATTGGGCACCAGCAGCTTGAGCACTGTCTTCAATCACGGCAATATTGTGAGCTTGGGCTAAACTCATAATGGCATCCATATCCACTGGTTGTCCGAACAGGTGAACTGGGATAATGGCTTTAGTTTTGTCAGTAATCGCTGACGCTATCTGAGTAACATCCAGATTGAAGGTGGCAGCGTCTATATCAACAAAAACTGGTTGAGCACCTATAACACTAATCACTTCAGCAGTGGCAATAAAGGTAAAGGGAGTAGTAATCACCTCATCTCCGGGTTCGATTTGCAATGCTCGTAGTGCCAGATAAAGAGCATCAGTGCCGGAGTTGCAGCTGATACATTGGGAAACACCTAGGTAAGCAGCAAACTGCTGCTCAAAACTTTTGACTGGAGAACCGCCGATATAATAACCAGAGGATAAAATTTCCTGAACAGCAGTACTGACTTGTTCTCCAATAAGTTGGTACTGCCGCTTAAGATCAAGGGGGGGTATATGGTTCACTTGCTCACACCAAAAATTTGAACTTAGATCAAAGCAAATTTTGCCTCACCAATAAATCTAATCCTGATTTGGTTCAAAATATATAGCAGTTAGAGGAGTTACGAGGTAGATCTTATCCCCCTAAATCCCCCTTGGAAAGGGGGACTTTGATCTGCTGTACTTTTCTCAATAGGTTGGTTGTTTTTGCTGTGATTTTTTGTTACTATTATGGATAATGGAGAAGTTGTGCACCTATAGAGTATCGTAGGGGCGGGTTTAGGGATAACTTAACCCATTTGACCCGAATATTAAAATCAAAACCCGCCCAATATGTTCCCGGTTAGTACAACAAATTCCCCAATTGCCAGTTTTTTACTCCCAAGTTATCGTTAGGGCAGGTTTTGTATTAAAGTTGTTGCCAAATGCGATAACTTAGGCTATTTGATGCGAATATTGGAATCAAAACTCATCCTACCG
>JAAHHL010001524.1 GCA_010672185.1 Caldora sp. SIO3E6
TAAAAAGTTTCTTTCCTTTGATTTAGCTTGATCCCAATGTCAGCAATCCTGAGGGAAAATCTACTACTAGTCGCCGTGTTTGTAGCCACTGCAAACCTAGTAAATTGTCAGGCATTGCGATTCCTGCCACAACAGGAACTGTAAACTCCTCTCCATCAATAATCACATTTCCACTGTAGATATCAAAAAGTTCCTCACCTCTGGCTGTTTTCATCGCATATCTACGCATAATTAAAGACCAACCCAAACTTTCTACATCTTGGGTATCCATTGCCAGCCAACCCCTAGTGAAACCTGTATCGAGTAACACCTCAACTGGCAATATCTCGCCTTCAGCAGTAATTACCTCAATATCAAAAAATAGCTCACCAGTATCACCGAATCTACCTGAAATCATATTCTGCCGCAGGCTCCTGTCTCGTTAATACGGAACATGCCAAACATAGCATCTGGATGCTTCTGACGAGCTTTTTGTGCAGCAGCCTCTTCATCAGGATCGATAAAATAGTCTCCACTATCTGGCTCGATAACCATGAACCAATTGTAATAATCTTGGATAAGTTCAGGCTGGACGCGATCAAAAATTGGGCGACAACGTCTATAGAAACTGTCTAGTTCAGCTCGACGTCTAGCTATTTCTTCCGGAGAAAAGTTGACTTCTGGGAAAATTCTGCCACGGCGAGCAGTGCGCTTGGGGGATACTTTACTCATGGTAGGTTATATCTAATAGACTCTCTAATAATTATTCTAGAACCCCCATGTTACCCTGCCAAAATTGGAGTTTAGCGATCGCTTCCATTTCAGAGGTTACACCAAATTCACAAGTTATTCAGCTTCCCCAATTAAGGTGAATGCAGCCCAATTTTTAGGATGGGGATATTCATTCATTGTTGTCAGCATCGCTTGGCGTAAGGCTTGAGCTTTATCAGGCTTCTTTCGGAGATTTTTGTAGAAATTCTTCATGAGGAAGGCTGTAGGCTCATCTGGAACTTTCCAGAGGGACGCAATTACACTGGGTACACCTGCGGTAAACAAGGAACGAGATAGTCCAATTACACCATCACTAGTGATTCGCCCCTGTCCAGTATTACAAGCACTCAGTACAACTAACTCGGCGTTGAGTTTCAGATTAAGGATTTCGCTAGCTGTGAGCAAACCATCATCTTTACTGGAGGGAGCAAGAGCGATCGCACCGGGAATATCAGCATTGTACAAATTATTGAGTAAGCCGTGAGTCGCTAAATGAATCAATCGCGCTTTGGACATCTGCTCTACAATAGCGGTTTCTGTGGCTTGGCTGCCGATGATGGCTTGGGTATTCAGCAAGGATGCAATTTCTGTTGCTTCCTCTTCTGCACCGGGTAAGGGTTCTAACGGTTCCGGTGATTCTCCAGGTGTAGGTGCAACTTTGGGCATTGTGGGATTGCCTACTACTATATATTCCCCATTCGCGACTCCCGACTCCCAACTTCCCAATTTTTGCCGTTGTTGACGAGTTAATTCCAAAACCTGTATTGACGGAGCAGTGAGAATAGTGTGTTTCTTGATTAAGTGTTTGCCTGACTCGTCTTGGAGAGCGGGAAATGGAACAAGAAAAAGCTCTTCTTGAGGAATAAAAATAACACGGGCATTGGGGTCAGATGGCAGTAAATCGGCGATAGGTTCGATGAGCAATTGGTGCAGTTGCTTTAAGCGTTCCTCTTGCCTTTGACGAGTCTTACCACTAGCAATTTCTGCCAAGCCGCGAATCCCTTTCTGGCTGGTTTCGTGGGTGCTCAAAAC
>JAAHHL010001525.1 GCA_010672185.1 Caldora sp. SIO3E6
GTTAAAGGGTGGTGCATTTTGTCAACTCCCATATATGGTGTTTGGGGGCTAAAAAAAGACCCTA
The DNA here is from genome assembly GCA_010672185.1 of Caldora sp. SIO3E6. Taxonomy (GTDB): domain Bacteria; phylum Cyanobacteriota; class Cyanobacteriia; order Cyanobacteriales; family Coleofasciculaceae; genus Caldora. The sequence continues at coordinate 65 of JAAHHL010001525.1, forward strand.
TATATGGAAATACCCAAGGGTTAAGGAAAATTGTATTCTTCTTCCTCTGCTCCTCCGCTCCTCCGCTCCTCCGCTCCCTTGACAACGGCATTTTTGCCTTAACTTGTCACCAATGGGGGTCAGCAGTGTGCCGCATAGCAGCGCAAAGCGCTGTATGTATACCGGATTTGGTATAATTGATATTATGCGTAAATCAAAAAATTCAAGCAATTAACCAAGGTAGCCACATTACTAAGCTCAACAGGCTGACAAACAGCACGGGTATGGTTAAGATGATGGCCATGCGGGTGTATTGAACCCAGTTAAGCTTAAGTCTTTTGCTTGCCAAAATATTCAGCCAAATGAGAGTAGAGAGACTGCCAATCGGTGAAATCTTGGCTCCCATAGTACAACCAATGACATTGGCGTACACCATCACTTCTTGAATAGTTGGATCTAGACCAGTCGTACCTTGAATTGCTTGGACATTAATCAGTACTGTTGGTAAATTATTGATCACACTAGATAGCATAGCTGCCAGGAAAGCAGTACCAGTGGCGCTCAGAGTTAGTCCCCAGTTAGCTAGTTCTTCTAAGAGTTGACTCAATAGCTCAATCATGCCAACATTACCCACATCTATGACTACCAAACACATCGCCAAGCTCAATAAAATTGCCGTCCAGGGAACTTCCTGCCCTACCTGGTTAACCGGAATAATTGCAGGGGTATTCTGGAACCAACGCCCTGCTAAAATTAGTAGAATCACCGCCGCACTCCCGGCAATTAGGCAAACGGGGATAGCTAAAGCTTGAGCAACCAAGTAGCCAATTAGGAGTAACCCTAAAATCATCCAACTCCATTGGCAAACTAGGGGATCGCGAATGACTTGCTCGGATAAGGGTAAATTGGTAACTTTGTATTTGCTTGGGATATAGGGATCAAAAAAGAACCAGAGGACGCCCAAACTAGTTGCGATCGCGACACAACTCACTGGTACCATAACTAGGAAGTAGCGCAAAAAGGGAATATCGAAATAGTCTGTGGAGATGAGGTTAACTGAATTGCTTACCGGTAGTAGCAAGCTGGTGGCATCGGCAAATAAACCGGTGGCGAAGACAAATGCTAAAATGGCTCTGCTACTCAAACCCAGCAGCAGCAGCATTTCTACTACGGTGGATGTCCAGATTAAAGCTGCACCAATATTAGTAAAACAAGTTGCTACTGAAGCTCCTAGTAGAAGTACCAATGCAAACAGTAGACGCCCGCGCCCTAGGCTCCAACGAGCAGCTTGAAGAGCCAGCAAGCGGAAAAAGCCTGCTTCCTCAAGAATAAGGGCAATGATGATCAGGGCAATTAGAGTAAAAGTAGCATTCCAGATAGTTGACCAAACTGTGGAGATTTCTTCCCAGGTAACGATGTCAAGACTAAGAGCAAGAACTATCCCTGCTAAAACTCCAATCGGGATACCTAATCCTCTCAGCTTTCTCGCAATGAAGGTCAAAGTCCCACTAAAAATTGTCATGAGCTTTGCTGCCACGCCTCGGGCGATCGCTACTGGAGAATTCCGCATGTTTGAGCTTACCAGATGAAGTTAATATATCTATAATCATGACCCTAATTGGAGCTGAGGAGGCAGGAGGCAGGAGGCAGGAGGCAGGAGGCAGGAGGCAGGAGGCAGGAGGCAGGAGGCAGGAGGCAGGAGGCAGGAGGGAGGAGGCAAGAGGCAGGAGGCAGGA
>JAAHHL010001526.1 GCA_010672185.1 Caldora sp. SIO3E6
CAGTAGTTTGGTTTCAAGGTAAAGAAGCTGAGGGAGCTGAGGAAGCTGAGGAGCCGAGGGAGCTGAGGGAGCTGAGGGAGCTGAGGGGGACAAGGAAGACAAGGAAGACAAGGAAGACAAGGAAGACAAGGAAGACAAGGAAGACAGGGAAGTAATTTTCAATTTCCAAACAACAAATGACAAACGACAAACAACAAATGACAAATGACAAATGACAAATGACAAATGACAAATGACAAATGACAAACAACAAATGAACTCCTATTCCCTAACTGCCCCAGCCAAAATTAATCTGTATCTAGAGATCCTAGGCGATCGCTCAGATGGTTATCATGAGTTAGTGATGATTCTGCAAAGCATCGAGTTAGCAGATCAAATTGATATCCGTTCTCTGAGCACAGACAAGATTCGGGTGAGTTGTAACCATCCTCAAGTACCGCAAGATGAAAGTAATCTTGCCTACAAAGCAGCAAAGTTGATGCAAGAGCAATTTCCCGATGCTTTTGCCCAGTTTGGTGGTGTGGAAATTACTATCAACAAGCAAATTCCTGTGGCAGCGGGTTTAGCTGGTGGTTCTACTAATGCCGCCGCTGTGTTGGTAGGCATAGATATGATGTGGCAGTTGGGACTCACCCAGCCAGAATTACAAGAACTAGCACAGCAAATAGGCTCTGATGTGCCTTTTTGTATTGCTGGTGGTACAGCTTTGGCTACTGGTAGGGGGGAACAGCTGTCTTCTTTACCGGATTTGGATTCTCTACATTTAGTACTGGGCAAATACCGCAGCATTGCAGTATCCACTCCTTGGGCTTATAAAACTTACCGCTCGGAGTTTGGTGATTCCTACATCCAGGATACAGAAGATTTAGAAGCTCGTGCTGCGAAGGTTCATTCAGGGCCAATGGTACAAGCGATCGCTAATAAAGATGGGTCACAAATTGGTCAATTACTGCACAATGATTTAGAAAAGGTAGTATTACCGGCTCATCCCCAAGTATCCCAACTCCGAGATAAATTTCAGAATAGTGGTGCTTTAGGAGTAATGATGTCTGGCTCAGGACCAACTGTGTTTGCTTTGTGTGAGTCTCAGGCTCAAGCTCAGGAGATTGAACAACAGATGAGAAGTACAATTCCTGACCCGGATTTAGACTTTTGGGTAACCAATTTTTGCAGTAATGGTATCAGGTTGATTGAATCATAAAGGAATTGGCAAGGGTTTAGATACTTTATCCTAATAAAAGTATCGAAAAAAACTGATGAAACGCCCATTAATTGTCTTATTCATCGCCTTGGTGACAATTTTCACTTTACTGATTGCAGCCTTGGTAGGAACTGGCAAAAGCAACCCTGAGTCACAGGCTATTAGTGTAGATTCAGCTCCTTTTACTCTACAACTGCTCCATGCCTCAGATTTTGAATCTGGACTGGAAGCATTAGAGGATGTTCCTCGCTTCTCTGCTGTGCTCAATGCTCTCAAAGATGACTACCCCAATACTCTCATTCTCTCCTCTGGAGACAACTACATTCCCAGTCCCTTTCTCTTTGCAGGTAGTGATCCCAGCCTGAACAATACCCCTGTAGGAGAGGCTGGTATTGGTCATGCTGATATCGAAATCCTTAATCAATTCGGCATTCAAGCTTCCACTGTTGGCAATCACGACTTCGATCTTGGCAGTAAGGAAGTGCGAGATATTATTTCGGAAGAGCACAGTTCGGAACTCAATTCACGGTCTGGTGGCCACCTCGAAGCCCGCCTTCTGCTTGAAAAAAAAAGAA
>JAAHHL010001527.1 GCA_010672185.1 Caldora sp. SIO3E6
TCCATTGCATCAGCGTTACCGCTATCAGCTACAATCTCTATGTCTTGATGGCAACTATGTGATTGATATTCATAGCTCTACAAATCAAGCGATTGATTATCTATATTGCTTTCAAAGCCGTGAAGAGAGCGCTAAGGCTTTTCTCCTAGACTATAGTATTTTGATGAATGAGTACGATGGAGATGCTTTTGACGAAGCTTTTCTGAAACCCTGGCTAGCACTAGAAAAACAATTAGCAGCATTGGGTAAAATAATTAAGTTTGATGTTGAATCCTGGACATTGGAATTGGGTTCTGGGATGACGATGAATCCAGAATCCGTGGCCAAAGGAATTCGAGGTATCAAAAATTACTTGGCAGCAAAGGGAATATTGAAGATTGTTGGTTTCCCCGTAGCGGAAACTGAATCTCACCAGGTCAATTTTGCCGACAAAAGTCAGATCAAAAGCTATTATGCTCCTGTGGGTGGGATGATTCAATCAGAAGTTGAACTAGGTAGCCAGGTAAAGGAAGGAGAACGACTGTATCAGCTACTGAGTTTCAATAAAAATCAAGAATTACCAACTTTAATAGATATCTGTGCGGAAACTACAGGTGTGGTGTTTACTGTCTCCACTAATCATGCTGTTAACGAAGGGGAGTTTGTATTAGACTGTGGTACATTTAAACAAATGTAACTTGGTTTTGACTCCTTCTGACTTGAAAGAGACGCGGGGATGCGGGGAAAGGAATTTTCATGCATGATGTTAACTCATCCCCCAGCTAAAGCACAGGGGATTGCACTGGAATATTGCAGATCTACTTATCACTCCCTTCAGGAACTCTATAATAGAAGTCAAAATCTTCCATTGCCAATGTACCTGCAAGTGTCAAGTACCTACCTAAGTATTTTGTCTTTTGCCAAACTTTGTTAGAAAATTTTTGAAGATAATTTGAAGGCTCCAGCTCAATCGCTTTTTGGGCTAAAAAATATTTTTGGCTAGCTTCTGGATCGCTCTCTCCTTTGCTAATGCGAACCTTTTCGATGCGATCATCAAAAAAAGCAATACCTGGCATGTGGTGATATCGAATAGGAAAGCCTGTTTTTAATGCTGCTATTCCTATTGGATGACAAGGTCCTTTATGGAGATGCCGCAATGAGCCGAACTTTGCCAACTTGCCCCATAATTCTAAAAATTGATGTTCTTTTCCACCGTCACGGGCAACGATAAAGAGGAATTCATTAACCCACATAAGTCGCTCATCTCTAATATCGAGTCCAACTTTCCTTGCCATTTTCTGTGCCACACGCAGCTTATGAAGCTCTTTATGCTTTTTATCGATGCCATTGAATAATTTGGCATAACGTTTTTGATAACTGGCGCAACTACGGGCAGTTATACCGGGTAGAATATCAAAATCTAGGGTGATGGGAGCAGTAATACGAACATCACAGTCCAGATAAATGCACGCAGGATACCGTTCGAGTGCCTTCCCAATAGCAAATCTCCGCTCATTATATGGTAAGATAAACTGACCTGTATGAAGATAACTATCGACATTCGGAAGATGCCGAAAGTCTGATGGATTGTCTGTGTAAAGTACGAGTGAGAGAAGAGGATTATGCTCAGATAAATCTTGGGCAAGCAGTTTGGCTAGCTGCCTGTACTTGAAACCAAATGCTGCTGAGCACAAGCATATTCTATCTTGTAACATTTCCCAAATATCCTTTGTGTTTTGGGGACTTTAGTGATGATCAAGCATTATCTTAGTACTCTTGTTCTGTAAATTTAC
>JAAHHL010001528.1 GCA_010672185.1 Caldora sp. SIO3E6
ACAAGGGCTCGTGCACCGCGACATCAAGCCTGCGAATATTCTGTTGAACGAAGGCATCGAGCGTCTGTGGATTACCGATTTTGGCGTGGCCCGAGCGATGTTTTTTATCAGTAGAATCAGTAACCAAAGCTTTTGGTGAACTGGGAGGCGATCGCTTAAGCAAGCGAATCATTTTTGGCTGTAGCAGAGGACGCAAGTCTTTCTGAGAGCTGAAAACCCAGCCAACTACGACCGCAATGGTGAAGGAAAACAGTACCCGCAGCCAAACAATTTCTGGTTGGTCTCGAAATGCCACCCAAGTAGACCAAATTACCACTGGATTAATTGTTGGCGCTGCTAGTAAAAACCCGACCGCCATAGAAGCTGGTGCCCCCTGGAGGAGCAGGCGTCGTGCCACTGGCACATTGCCACATTCACACACTGGGAATACAAAGCCGATACAACTGCCAAAAATAGATGCCAGCAAAGGATTGTGTGGCATAGCAGCTAGGAGCTTACGCTCATCGACAAAAAACAGTAGCAAACTAGAGAGTAAAACTCCCAGTAACAAAAAAGGCATTGCCTCCACCAGTAAACTCAAAAAAATAGTGAAGGCGTTGTTGAGCTGATTCATGATTTGCCCTCGCTTGAGAGATTTTCCTGAATGAGGCAGCAAGGGCTATTCTATCGAAAAAAAAAGGCAATATTATGAATTCTTCCTGAGGTGATACTTGAATAACCTGGGAAGATTTAGCATAAATTGCCCCTTAAAGCTTTAAACTAAAGGGTGCATTAAGGTTTGGAGATCAACTTGTTAAGCTGTGCGAAAAATTGTTATTGCTGGTAACTGGAAAATGTACAAGACTCAAGAGGAGTCTTCTGAGTTTTTGCAAGGGTTTCTGCCTCAACTGGAAAAAACCCCTGAAGGGCGCGGAGTTGTGCTGTGTGCCCCCTTTACCTCTTTGGACGTGATGTCCAAAAATCTTCATAATAGCCGTGTGCAGCTGGGGGCTCAGAATATTCACTGGGAAGACAGTGGAGCCTATACTGGTGAAATCGCTGGTGCTATGCTTAAGGAACTCAATGTCCGTTATGTGATTGTTGGCCACAGTGAACGGCGTCAATATTTCGGAGAAACTGATGAAACCGTCAACAAGCGCTTGCTCGCTGCACAGCGTCACGGCTTGATTCCGATTCTTTGTGTAGGGGAAACTAAGCAACAGCGAGATGCTGGGGAGACGGAATCAATTATTATTAACCAATTGAAGAAAGATCTGGTAGATGTTAAGCAAGAGCAGTTGGTAATTGCCTACGAACCAATTTGGGCAATTGGCACTGGCGATACTTGCGAGACATCGGAAGCCAATCGAGTGATTGGTATGATTCGCAGCCAACTTCAGGTAGCAGATGTTCCCATTCAATATGGCGGTTCTGTCAAACCAAAGAATATCGATGAAATTATGGCTCAACCAGAAATTGATGGTGCCCTGGTTGGGGGAGCCAGCTTGGAACCTGATAGCTTTGCGCGGATTGTGAATTACCAGTAGTTGCAGGAGGCAGGAGGCAGGAGCAAGGAGGCAGGAGGCAGGAGCAAGGAGGCAGGAGGCAGGAGGCAGGAGGCAGGAGGCAGGAGGCAGGAGGCAGGAGGCAGGAGGCAGGAGGCAGGAGGCAGGAGGCAGGAGGCAGGAGGCAGGAGGCAGGAGGCAGGGGGCAGGAGGCAGGAGGCAGGAGGCAGGAGGCAGAAGATAGTACCAAGGAGGGAGTAGGAAGGAGGAAAGAGGCAGGAGATAGGA
>JAAHHL010001529.1 GCA_010672185.1 Caldora sp. SIO3E6
TTTATAACAAGTGGTAATAATTTCTGCGAGTTGCTGAGGATTGTTAGGCGTAACCAACCAACCAGTTTTACCTGTCTCGACTAATTCCATTGCACCCCCAGCTTGAGCTGCAACCACAGGTTTTCCACACAGCATTGCTTCGATAATAACACGCCCAAAAGGTTCTGCGGCTGTGGAGGTATGAGCAATTAAATCACAAACTGACATTAGGGACACAATATCGGAACGAAATCCTAAAAACTGCACTCGTTTTTCAAGTCCCAACTTTGCTACCTGTTGATGTAGATGCTCAACATAATCCTGCTCACCAAACAGCGCATCACCTACCAAAATTGCTGTTACGTCATTAGGGCAATAAGTAAGAGCTTCGAGCAAAATATGCTGTCCTTTCCAAGGAGACAGACGGCTAAAATGGCCGACGACAAATTGCCCATCAAGTCCCAGTTGTTGCTTCAGTTGATTAGAGTTAGATTTCTGTGCCAGATATTTCTCTGGTTCAAAGCCGTTGTAGACTACTTCTGCTATGCCTGAGCGTCCTCCGGCTTCGATAAAAGCAGCCTTAGTTGCTTTGGAGTTGGCAATTACTAATGAGGCAAAGCGATTAGCTAAAGTTACTGCAAGGCGACGATTGATAGAGCTGAAATGCTCAGGAGAGAGGATATCCCTTAAATGATACACCAAAGGGCGACGGCTAAAAAAACTAGCTAGAGCACCCACAACTAGAGCTTTTTGGGTATTAGCGTAAATCAGATCATACTTACGGGCTGTTTGAGTTACCTTAGCAATCAAAGGTATAAGTTGACCTAGGCTAGCTAAACCCTGTACTAAACTACTTTCCTTACGAACTTGTATTGACTGAGTAGTTAGAACTTGAACTGGAATTTGCCGCTGCTCTAATAAATTCTTAAAAAGACCATCTGCAAATAATCCAACCAAGCAACTTTGGCGATAATGCTGAGCAACATCTGTCAGGGAAATCTCTGCTCCACCTAGTTTGCCACTTTGGTCTAGAAATAAAATTTTCATAGTGTCTTGCCATCTAATGTCGCCTGGTAGACAGATTTAATTTGTTGGGCAATTACTGACCAAGAATAATTTGCCTGGATGTAAGCTTCACAAGCTTTTTTGCTAGGTAGTTGCCGTTGACCAGATAAAGCTTCTATAATTCCCTGAGCCAGCTGTTCAGTAGAAGTACCTTCAAACAATAAATCTTTAGAGAACGGCTCTAGGATCTCAGGAATGCCGCCTACTGGTGTTCCCAAAACGGGCGTTCCGTTAGCTAATGATTCAATGACAATTAGACCGAAACCTTCTAATGCAACTGTTGGCACTACTGAAAAATCAGCAGACTGGTATGCCAACCCTAAATCTTGCTCAGGTAAAAAACCTAACAGACGCACATTGTTTGTAAGTTCCATCTCTTCAATTTGTGCCTGCAAAGTTGTCTGCAAATCGCCTTTACCTGCAATCAGCAACAGCACATCTGGGTAGATTCTACGCACCTGCTCAACTGCCGCAATCAAATTTTCTAGACCCATCCGTCGTACTAGCCGCCTAACTGCAAAGATTATCGGTCGGTCTTGTGGCCAGTTCAGCTTTGCTCGTGTTTCATTTTGCGATAGGCTGGTATCAAAGTAGTTTGTATCTACACCTCCGGGGACGATATGAATACGTTCTAAGGGTACTCAGTACTCTTTGTGCAGGATATTGCGGAAGGCTTGAGAGAGAACAATAAAGTTTGCTGTTCGTTGGTAGACTGCCTGTTCCA
>JAAHHL010000153.1 GCA_010672185.1 Caldora sp. SIO3E6
ATGGATTGCATTGGCAATCAAGTCAGGTTGAGCAACTTATGAGGATGGTTGGGGGACATCCCTATTTAGTAAGGGTGGCTCTCTATTATCTAGCTCAGCAGCAGCTTAGTCTGGAGAAACTGCTCTCAACTGCTCCCACAGAAGCAGGAATTTATGGTGATCATCTGCGCCGCCATTTGTGGACTTTGCAACAGCACCCAAAGTTAGCCGCAGCTTTCGCTAAGGTAGTAATAGCTAAAGAACCTGTGGAATTGGAGTCAGTGTTAGCGTTTAAATTGCACAGTATGGGATTAGTACAGCTACGAGGGAATAAGGTAATGCCCAGTTTTGAGCTCTATCGTCAGTATTTTGGCACTCGTTTTATTAATGAATAAAGAGGAGGCAAGGGGCTTAACAAGGGGCTTAAGCCCCTTGTTCCATGTGTTTCTATCCCTGAACGAGTTATTCTGATAATCTACTTAAATACACTATATATAGTGTATGGCAACCTTAGCTAACCACTAGACAGAATAAGCAAACTGTAACAGTGAAACAAGATGCCAGTACCTATTACTCATTATTTCAGCAATGCGCACTGATAGCCTGTTTTATAAAGTCTTCCAAACCCTCCCTGGCACTCTCTTTGAACTCCTCGGACACAACAGTGCGCTGGCACAAAACTATACCTTTAAAGCTATCGAACTCAAAGAACTCGCCAAACGCACCGACGGCGTATTTCTTCCCAAACGAGATGGTGACCCCATTTATTTTGTGGAAGTCCAATTTCAGAAAGACGAAGACTTGTACTACCGTCTTATGAAGGAAGTGTTTCTTTACTTAGGACAAAATCGCTGGCAACACGGTTGGCAAGCGGTGGTATTTTGGGCTAAACGCAGTTTGGATACAGGAATTCCCGGATGTTATGATGGCGAAGTACAAACTGGAAATCTACGCTCGTTTTACCTCGACGAAATTACAGGCACTTCAAACTCAATCGGACTAGGGCTGGTACGCTTGATAGTAGAGCCAGAAGCCAATGTCGAACAACGAATAAAGCAACTGGAAAGATCTGCGCGAGCTCTGCCAGTGGCACAGCAAAGAAATGCGATAGAATTGATAGAACAAGCTTTGGTGTATAAATTTCCTAAACGTCCTTGGAGGGAATTGGAATTAATGTTTGGACTTACAGAATGGAAGCAAACTAGATTTTATCAAGAAGTGAGTGCTGAAGGTTACCAAAAAGGTCACCAAGAAGGTCGCCAAGAAGGTGTTCAAGAGAAACAGCTAGAAATCGCGCTCAAGCTTTTAGAGTGTGGTTTATCCATTGAGCTAGTAGCTGAGGGAACAGGTTTATCTGCTGAACAAGTCCAACAACTTCAACAACAATCAGATCAATCTTCCCAAAACTAAAAGAGGTGGAACTGGCATCTTGCCAGTGCATTTATTCCTTTATTTATTACAATAGTAACTACTTATTGAGTCTCAATTCTCAATCATGTTTGGACTTACAGAATGGAAACAAACTAGATTTTATCAAGAAGTGAGTGCTGAAGGTTACCAAGAAGCCTACCAAGAAGCTTACCAAAAAGGTTACCAAGAAGGTGCTCAAGAGAAACAGCGAGAAATCGCACTCAAGTTCTTAGGGCTTGGTTTATCCATTGAGCTAGTAGCTGAGGGGACAGGCTTATCTGTTGAACAAGTCCAACAACTTCAACAACAATCCGATCAATCTTCCCAAAACTAAAAGGGGTGGAACTGGCATCTTGCCAGTACAGTTATTCCTTTATTCATTACAATAGTAACTACTTATTGAGTCTCAATTCTCAATCATGTTTGGACTGACAGAATGGAAACAGACAAGATTTTATCAAGAAGTGAGTGCTGAAGGTTACCAAGAAGGTGCTCAAGAGAAACAACGAGAAATCGCGCTCAAGCTTTTAGAACTTGGTTTATCCATTGAGCTAATAGCTGAGGGGACAGGCTTATCTGTTGAACAAGTCCAACAACTTCAACAACAATCAGATCAATCTTCCCAAAGCTGAAAGAGGTGGAACTGGCATCTTGCCAGTGCATTTGTTCCTTTATTCATTACAATAGTAACTACTTATTGAGTCTCAATTCTCAATCATGTTTGGACTTACAGAATGGAAACAAACTAGATTTTATCAAGAAGTGAGTGCTGAAGTTGGTCAAGAGAAACAGCGAGAAATCGCACTCAAGTTTTTAGGGCTTGGTTTATCCATTGAGCTAGTAGCTGAGGGGACAGGCTTATCTGTTAAACAAGTCCAACAACTTCAACAACAATCAGATCAATCTTCCCAAAGCTGAAAGAGGTGGAACTGGCATCTTGCCAGTGCAGTTATTCCTTTATTCATTACAATAGTAACTACTTATTGAATCTCAATTCTCAATTCCTAATCATCTTTGGATTAACATAGAGAAAATTTAGTCTGTGAGTAACTTAAATGATTTAATCGAAATCTCTGGTTGTGACAATCCCTCTCGCCGTGGAGATGTGGTTTTTGTCCACGGTTTGGGGGGTAGTGCGCAGGGTACTTGGCATCCCCAAGAAAAGCAAGATGATGATAATTTTTGGCCTAAGTGGCTGGGAGACGATTTCCCTGATGTGGGGATTTGGTCTTTGGGGTATGAAGTGGAACCCTTTAAATGGAAGGGTAATTCCATGCCTTTGGCGGATCGGGCTACGAATATTTTAGATCTGTTGGATAGTTATGGCATAGGCGATCGCTCTCTGATTTTCATTACTCACAGTCTGGGAGGATTGCTGGTAAAGCAAATGCTGCGGAGTGCCAGGGATTTTGGTAAGTGGCAGGCGATGGCATCTCAAACAAAAGGGATTGTGTTCCTGTCTACACCCCATTCGGGTTCGGATATGGCAAGTTGGATTAACCACATTGGTGGGATTCTGCAAACTACTGTCAGTGTTGAAGAGTTGGCAGCACACCATTCTCGCCTGCGGGAATTAAACCTTTTGTACCGCAATTTGGACAAGCTTGGGTGGCACACCAGGAACTACTGCCTTTGTTGGATGGTTTGGATGAAGTAAAAGAAGAGTATCGAGATTATTGTATTGTTGCTTTGAACGCTTTTCATCAGGACTATGGTTCAGAAATGGTGGTGTGCAGTCGGATTAAAGACTATGAAGTCCTTTCCAATCGTCTAGAGTTTCAAAGCGCAATTTATTTAAAGCCTCTTGCCCTGGAAGCTACTTGTTTGCGAACGTCTTACTCAGATTGTGCGGCGGTATACTTTGTGGAGGACATTTTAGAGGAATAGTTCTGGCAGTATTCTTGAAAGCATCAACCTTTTGTTCTTTCAGGCGGCTTGTAACCTGCAACCTTTCAGTGCTCAGCTTTCAAACTGTCCTAAGTGTTATTAAAATAGATGATGTCGATGAATCGACGGAACTTAATTAAGTATGGCCTCTTAGGGACTAGTACCTTTGTCGTTAATTTAGGGTTACAAAATGCGAAGCCTGCTAACGCCTTTATCTTTTTTTTGCTGAGAAGTTCTTTGCTACGTATGGTGCTGGGAGGGTTAGCCCGCTCTGCATTCTCCTTTTACCAAAGACGCGGACAAGAATGGTCGAATCGACGACTTGAGGTTCAGCTTGCTGAGCGTCAGTTTATCCGACGTCAGTTCACTAACGTGACAGTTGCTGAAGTCAGAAGTCCACAACAATCGATTATTGTTGCTGCTGAATATCTCGAACATTTGGGCTATAACGCCGGACTTGCTTTTCCTCGTATAGAGTATAATCGTCCTTTTATGTCTGCCTTTTCTGGCGCTGCGTCTATAGGCATGGTAGTTGCCGCAGAATATTTACGACAAAATACACGCATGACTCTTCCACAAATTCAATCAGCAATTTTACCAAGAGCGGCAGGCGGTGCTGATGTTTCAGATTGGCGTACTTGGAGTAGCAGTAGTTTTCGTGGTTATCCTAATTCCCATTCAGATAGAGGTGTGCGTATTCGATATGATGCTGTAGATCCTCGTCCCGGTGGCTTCGGAACAATTGACGTATCAGTCAATGCTCACCAACTGATCCAGATCCCGCAGATTAGAGTCAACTTCACCTAGATTAAATGTTTAATAATATCGGTAATAGTGGGGTATAGGTAAGCTCGGTAAGTTAAAAACCGTAGGTTGGGTTTCGCGATCGCAAAACCCAACAAAACCCTACTGATGTAGGTTAATCTACGAGAAGGGTTGCGCCTACGCACCTCAACTCAACCTACTGGCTCGACACACCTAAAATAGTGAAACAGATGTAGTGCGAGCATCTTGCTCGCTTTTTATATTCCTCTAGCGAGCGAGACGTTTGTGCTACGAAAATCTAAACTACCATTTTAGCTGTGTCGCGCCACTACAGCGATTAAGTACAGCGATTAAGGCTGAGAGGATAGTTTATATGCTCACAGTTATTCCATTGTTTGTGATAATAGAACAAAACAGTCGCGATTGCAACAGTAGGATGAATAAAAGTTTCGCCGGGGTGGGTTAATCTAGATTAACCGCAATTAGGGGAAATTGTTGGTGAACCCACCCCTACAATTTGGCAGTATGGACGGATGTTTCAGAATGTCTATTTGACAAAGGATAAAGAAAGGAGTAGTTTGTGTCTGCCAAGGATGTTTTCCACGAAGCCGTAAAGCAAGCGCTTCAAAAAGACCAATGGGTGATTACTGATGATCCACTGAAGTTTAAGTTTGGCAACGTTAACTTTCGAGCTGATCTAGGTGCAGAAAGATTGATTGCAGCAGAACGAACAGGAGAGAAAATAGCGGTTGAGATCAAAAGCTTTTTGAATCCCTCTGCCATTACAGATTTTTACTCTGCATTGGGGCAATTTCTTAGTTATCGTCTTGCTTTAGAATCTGTTGAGCCAGACAGGAGTCTATACTTAGCAGTTCCCATCGATGCTTACCAAACCTTTTTCCAATACGAGTTTACACAAATTGCGATTCAACGGTATGAAGTCTTGATAATTGTGTACGATCAAGCTAATGAGGTGATTGTTCAATGGATAAAGTAGCTCAATACCAGGAGTACGTTCAGACATTACTGAATCAGTATGCTGAAGATGATATTTCTAATGAAGAGGTGGAAGTACAACTGATTTTTGACACTTATCGGGATCATTACCAGTGGATGAATGTCGGTTGGCAACAGTTCCACCGTATTTACCGTTGTATTGTTCATTTTGATATCAAAGACGGCAAAATTTGGCTTCAGCAAAATCTGACGGATCTCAATCCTGCTGAGGATTTAGTTGAAATGGGGGTTCCACCAGAAGATATTGTTTTAGGTTTGCAACCTCCTTACAAGCGGCAGTACACTGATTATGGTGTAGCCTGAGATGGTTTCGAGCAGCTGTGGAAGGCAGCGTTTTCCAAGGCTTCAAGACTCCTTTTGCATTTTGCTTTGCTTCTTTTTGGACTGAAGTCCTACTACTGCTATCTATGCCTCCAGTAGCCACTACGTAATTCCACAGACAATTCATATTGCTCCCATACTAGGATTAGATAAATGATCAAACTTCTGTAAGAAGTGTAATGACCAACGATCCTAAGCCAGATTATCTCTATAAAGTTGGTGGGCATTTACCGGTTGATGCTCCCTGTTATGTAGTGCGGCAGGCGGATCAACTGCTGTATAAAAAGCTCAAGGCAGGGGAGTTTTGCTATGTGCTCAACTCCCGGCAGATGGGAAAGACTAGCTTGCGAGTGCGCACGATGCACAAGTTGCAGGCAGAAGGTATTGCTTGTGCTGCCATTGATTTAACCAAGATTGGCTCTCAAGATATTACCCCAGACCAGTGGTATGCTGGGGTGATGAGGCGGATGGTCACCAGTTTCCGCTTACCGATTAATTTAAGACATTGGTTGCGCGATCGCGAATTTTTACCTCCTGTGCAGCGTTTGAGTGAGTTTATCGAACAGGTGCTGCTAGAGTGCATCAGTCAACAGATTGTCATTTTTATCGATGAAATTGATAGCATCCTCAGCTTAAATTTCCGGAATGATGATTTTTTTGCCTTTATTCGTGCCTGTCATGAATATGAACGACTGACATTTGCCCTGTTAGGAGTGGCAACCCCCTCGGATTTAATCCAAGACAAAAACTGCACCCCGTTTAATCTTGGTTATGCCATTAAATTACATGGTTTTCAATTAAACGAAGCTCAACCTCTTGAGCAGGGATTAGTCGGGATAGTCAACCATCCCCAGGCAGTAATTGCAGCTATTTTAAACTGGACAGGGGGACAACCGTTTTTAACCCAAAAGCTGTGTAAACTAGTGCAGGAAAATGCCGCCTCAATTTCTAGTTACCCAGAATGGGTAGAACAGCTATTGCAGACGCGGATTATGGATAATTGGGAAGCTCAAGATGAACCACCCCATTTAAAAACCATACGCGATCGCCTCCTCAGAATTGGCAAACGTACTGCTCCCTTGCTCAAACTCTATCAATTAATTCTACAGCAGGGTAAAATTTCTGCTGATGATAGTCGTGAACAGATGGAGTTGCGATTATCTGGGTTGGTGGTTAAAGAGGGTAATGCTTTAAGGGTTTATAATCCCATTTATGCCTCTATTTTTGACCATCGCTGGGTTAACAAAGCTTTAGTTTCTCTCGCACCTAATTTTAAACAACTGGTTACTGAACAAGAACAAAAGCTCTTGTCCATGCTGAAAACTATGGAGGACAAAGATTTTGATGATATTCTTTATGAAATATTGAGTTCTATAGTCCTGAAAATGGGAGAACTCTTAGGGGTAGAACGGATTACTATTTTTTTAATTGACCAAGAAAAAAATGAACTCTGGTCAATTATCGCTAGAACCACTGACGGTCGTCCCACCAAAATTAGAATTTCTGCCCCTAATCGTCCTGCTGGTCGAGTAACTATCTATAAAAAAGTGGTGAATATCCCGGTACATCCGTCGGAAAATTGGTACTCAGTGGTGGCGGAAACCCAAGATAAACTAACTGGATATCAGATTTACAATCAACTAACTTTACATTTATTAAACGAGCAGAAAGATATATTTGCCTTTGTACAGTTAGATAATAAGCTTAAACAATTAAATAATACCAGCGCTCCCTTAGCAGCAAGAGTTGCTCAGCAAGGATTTACCGCCAATGATAAGCAACAATTTGCTGAATATGCACCGGACCTGAAACGTATTTTAGACAGATGCCAGTCTTGTTATAAATTAACCCAAAGACTACAAGCTTCCCAGGCACTGACAGAAGCCACCAGCTTAGTTGCTCAAAGTAGCCTAGATGCCAAAGAAATTATTGAACAAGTGATGGCAGCAGCAAAAAGATTAACCAATGCTGACCGCAGTACCCTGTGGTTAGTAGATCATAAAACTGATGAGCTGTGGACCCAAATTCCCTTCGAGAATGGTTCAGTGCAGGAAGTAAGGGTAAAAATTGGGCAAGGTTTTGCTGGCAAAGTAGCAGCAACCGGTGAACCTCTCAATATTCCTTTCGACTTATACAATCACCCAGATTCCGCCACCGCCAAGGCAACAGATAGAAAAAGTCGTTATCGCACTTGCAGCTTACTTTGTATGCCGGTGTGGAGTCCTCATAAAGAATTACTGGGGGTTACTCAATTAATCAATAAAACCAGAACTGGTGAGTTTCCCGAATATGAACCGGACGATTGGCCAGAAGCACCAGAATGTTTTGAGGATAGTTTTGATACTAATAGTCAAAAATATATGCAAATATTTAACTCCCAAGTCGGAGTTGCTCTGCAAAATGCCAGAGAATTTGCAGTGATGAAGGAACGAGCAGAAAATCAACCGCAAAATGTGGTTAGTCAAACCCTGAGAATGCTCAATAAGGTAATGGATGACCAGGGTTTTGATGGTATTTTAGATACCACATTGCGCAATATCACCATCAAAATGGGTCAGTCTCTCCACGCTGACCGGACTACGATTTTTATGTTAGATGAAGAGAGAAACGAATTTTGGTCGATTATTGCTGAGTCAGAAGGTGAGCGCTCCCTACAGATTCGTATACCAGCTAATGAAGGAATTGTTGGTGAAGTAGGTGCTTCCAAGCAACTGCTCAATATTCCCTATGATTTCTATGACGATCCTCGCTCAGCTACAGCCAAGGAGCAGGATGAGAAAAATGGCTACCGCACCTACACCATGTTGGCTTTACCACTGTTAAATGAGCGGGGAGAGTTAGTAGCTGTGGTTCAAGCACTCAATAAGTTAAACAGATTTTATAGCCGGACAGCACCTTTATCTGCCAGAATCGATAAAGCAGGTTTTACCAAAGCAGATGAAGAGCGGTTACAAGTTTCCGAAAATGCTCCTCTAATCCGCACTATTTTAGAAAGCTTCCGCACCTTTCACAAAACTTCTAGAGGACAACGGGTAGCAGCAGCACTAATGGCAGCAACTCGTTCCGTGAGCCAGAGTCCTTTGGAACCGGAAGAAATTATCGAGCGAGTAATGGATGCAGCTAAGGAATTAATGAATGCAGACCGCAGTACCCTTTGGCTATTAAATCGTAATCTAAATCAGCTGTGGACGAGCATCCCCCGTCAGGATGGTTCTTATATGAAACTGCACTTAGAACTAGGGGTAGGTTATGCGGGGAAAGTGGCTCAAACGGAAATACCTTTGAATATCCCTTGCGATTTATATGACTACCCAGATTCCACCACAGCTAAGCAAACAGATCAAAAGACCGGTTATCGTACTTGTAGTTTACTCTGTATGCCGGTTTGGGACCCAGATGGGGAGTTGATTGGGGTAACTCAATTGGTTAATAAAAAGAAACCGGGGGATTTTTTCGAGGAGAATCGGATTGAGGGAAACGGTGTGCCAGATTACTTCCAAGTTAGCTTTGACCAAAGCGATCAACAATATATGCAGATTTTTAATAACCAAGTGGGGGTTATTCTGCAAAATGCTAAGCTTTTGAAAGCTTTTAAGGAGCAGGTATACGAATTTGCTGGCTAATCTGAGAATAGACGCGGGGACGCGGGGACGCGGAGACGCGGAGACGGGTCGAGAGGGATTTTCATGGATGTGGTGAAATTTTTCATCAGGATTGCCCTCCTGCCTCCTGCCTCCTGCCTCCTGCCTCCTGCCTCCTGCCTCCTAAAACCTACCTTAAGAATAAGCTCACAAAGCTTCAATATCTTCCCTAGACAGTTGGGTGATTGCCATAATCGTCTCCACATCTAAGCCTTGTTGTTTACATGAGCGTGCGATCGCTATTGTGTTTTGTTGGATACCTTCTTGCCTACCTTCCTGTCTACCCTCTTGCCTACCTCTAATTTCAGCCTGTTCAATCTGCTCGATTTGCCATTGCGCCTCAAATTCTTGGGTACTCAAGATACTGGCTTCGTAACTCTTGTTGTCCATATAACGGTTGTATGCCGCTCTTTCAGTGTCTGAGAGATTATTTACTCGCAAGGTTTCCTTGGCTTCTACCATTCCTTTGGCTCCAAAGTCTTCCTTAATCTCACTGTTTTTCAGAAAATAGATCCATTCCTCCAGGCTATTTGTTGCTACTCCCTTAAAGTTCTTTACTTTCAGCAGGTAATATTCTGGGAAGATATCTGCTACTTTTTTGATGTTAAATTTTCTTTCTTGAGCTGGGGAAGGTTTTAGGGTATCCCCATGATTTATCCCAATAAACTCTGGATGCAGACGATAAATATAGTCATCTCCCTTACCCAAGTTAAAGTAGACGATGTTCACCGAGTAGACTTTCCTGATTTTGCCATACTCTTCCCCTTGTTCTAGGTATTCGGTGACTAGCTGAGATACACCGTAGAGCATACGATGGAAATAGTCTAGTTGGGAGTTATTTTGCACCTCTACGAGGATTATCTCCGAGTTTCCGGTTTCGGCGATCAGATCTACACGGTTGGATTTATCACTCTCCGTCTGTTGATTACTGACCCTTTCGAGAAGGGTTTTGATGGTGATATCAGTATGTAATAATTCGCTTAAAAACCCTTCCAAGACTACATAATTAGCCTTATTGCGCAGTAGCCTTTTGATAGCCCAATCAAAGCGAATATGTCTCGAAGGCATGGTCATTGTACAGATTTTACTACTTTTATTTTAGCTAAAGTAGGGAAAAAAGGGGGAAGTAACAAGTGTCTGATGAAGTGGGGAATTGGGAATTGGGAATTGGGAATTGGGAATTGGGAATTGGGAATTGGGAATTGGATAAAATTCCACGTCGAAAAAGAAGATGAAAAACAAGTTAGTTTCCCTTAGAACCTCCTGCCTTCTGCCTCCTGCCTCCTGCCTCCTGCCTTCTGCCTTCTGCCTTCTGCCTCCTGCCTTCTGCCTCCTGCCTCCTGCCTCCTGCCTTCTTAAAAGC
>JAAHHL010001530.1 GCA_010672185.1 Caldora sp. SIO3E6
TGCAAGAGTTGTTAAATCGCACCATGAGTCCTTTACAAGCTTACTGGAATTCCAGAAACGGCATTAAACAATAAACGGTTTTAGAGGGAGCTTTTATCGACAGCGCAATTTAGTGACAATTGTAGAAGCAACAGGTTTGATGTGATCTAGGGCTTCTTCAAATGTCTGTTGTGCCTTGAGGACTTGTTGTCCTGATGGGAGAGCAACTCGCTCAATAGCTTTGCTTTCTGGTGCTTCGACTTCCACTAAAAATGTAGTGCCATCCGGTAGAGAAAATTGAGCTAATTGTTTTTCTTGCATCCTTGGTGTCTTCTCTCGTCAGTTTTCCACTATATTAACCTCTTCCCGACATCCACAAAGAAGATTATTTTCTACAAATCATCAGGATCAATACCAAGGTTGCGCAATCTTTCTTCGAGCAAATCTACTCTCTGTTGAGCTACTTGAAATTGATTTTGCTGTTCCTGAATCAATTCTTCAGGAGATAAGTAGCGTTTCCCTTGGCGATCGTACCAATACAACCATT
This sequence comes from Caldora sp. SIO3E6, assembly GCA_010672185.1. Classification (GTDB taxonomy): domain Bacteria; phylum Cyanobacteriota; class Cyanobacteriia; order Cyanobacteriales; family Coleofasciculaceae; genus Caldora. Next base: position 527 of record JAAHHL010001530.1, read on the forward strand.
CTCTGGTAATCCCTTGATAGGTTCCTTGCTGTTTTCCAATACCCAATTCTAATTCTGGCAACCAAACTGGTTCACCCTGTTGCTTTTGTAAGATATACTCTTGGTTTTCTAGTTGATAAACTTCTAGTCTAGGTTTTCGTTTACGTAAAGGATTATAAATTACGTAGTACAAGACCCCCATTTTTGCATATTTTTTCTTTTTGTGTGTATATTCTCCTCTTCTGGTCTTTGAAACAACTTCAAGAACGAAAAGAGGTACTTTTTGTTCTTCCCAAAGGACATAACTTAAGCGTAAGTCTTCATCAATAACGCGGGGAACGCCAATACTTAGAAATCCATCAGGAACGATCGCGTCTTCATCAGGATCGTAATAAATTCCCATATCCACTCCAAAAAACCAATCCATCCGCATTGACCAAATGAGGGCGAGGATTGCTTCGAGGAGTCCAGGAATGAGATGTTGGAGTTGATTATCCACTGGGATATCGTCAGAATCGGGTAAATCTTCAGCCGAGGGTAAGCAGTGGCGTGGGTTGTAGTTGAGCAGCATAGCAGAAAAAAGAGAGTAAATCTAAAATCTCAATCCAGCCAAATCTTATTTTACCGATGACTGATAATTAAGTGCAGCCTTGGGATAAACAATACGTTTGTGATTACACTGCTGCCAAACTCTGACAAAAACTTCAGCAATAATTGGTAACTCTTCCCTGGTTATCCCAGAATCTAACAACTGATTATCCTGCCAGCGAGCTTTGAGAATTTTCTTCACCATAGAAAAGGCAGTTTCTGGGGTAACATCCTGGAGCGATCGCAATGCAGCTTCACAAGCATCTGCTAGCATTACAATACCAGTTTCCCGAGACTGAGGAATCGGGCCATCATAGCGAAAATCTGCTTCTATAACCAGAGGTAAACCCTCTTGATCTGCTTGTTGTTGAGCTTGGAAATAAAAATAGGAAATCAGCAAAGTTCCTTGATGTTCGGGGATAAAATCTCTAATAGCTTGAGGCAAACCGTGGCGACGAGCCATAACTAATCCTTCAGAAACATGCTTTTTGATAATCTCGGCACTCTTCCAAGGGTCATTAATCTCATCGTGCTTATTTGGCCCCCCCATCTGATTTTCAATAAATCCCAGAGGGTCATGCATTTTACCAATGTCATGGTAGAGGGTTCCTGCCCGAACCAGTTCCACATTACAGTGCAATTCCCGTGCTGCTGCTTCTGCTAAAGAAGCAACG
>JAAHHL010001531.1 GCA_010672185.1 Caldora sp. SIO3E6
TGTCATTGGTGACAAGTTAAAGGGTGGTGCATTTTGTCAACTCCCATATATGGTGTTTGGGGGCTAAAAAAGACCCTATATATGGAAATACCCAAGGGTTAAGGAAAATTGTATTCTTCTTCCTCTGCTCCTCTGCTCCTCCGCTCCTCCGCTCCCTTGACAACGGCATTTTTGCCTTAAGTTGACACCAATGCACGTCGGTGCGCCCCTACGTGCCTGATTAATCATTTCCCTGATTGGCTACAGGTTGACAATCTTGATTGCGTTGAATCTCGGTTTCTATCGCCTCATCTAGGGTAATTTAGGAGCAATTCCCATTGAAGGCTGATTGCGGCATGGTTTATATGCGCACACCTATTCCATTATCTATAATTTTAGCAAAAAATAATGGGGATTGCAAGGAGCTTCAGCCCCTTGTTCACTTTCTGATATCATGTCGGCATGATCATTGGTGACAAGTTAAGGTAAAAATGTCGTTGTCAAGGGAGCTGAGGAAGCTGAGGGAGTAAGACAAGTCCAAAATTGGGATGATTTATTTCTTGGAGTTCCCTAAGCTGACATAACTGGCGAAAAGCGCTGTCGGCTTCGGCTTCTGCCGCACTGGAAATTTCGATACGATACTTCACGAATCTGCTGACAAGTTATATTTGCGGCGTTGTTCATCGGCAAACTCTTGGAAAGAGCGAAATCTACCTGCCTCAAAATCGTCCAACCCTTGCTGAACACCTTGAATGCTTTCTTCGTTCGCTGTTGAATCCAATCAAGCTCAAGGATAGCTGGAATAATGGGATTATATCAAGTTCGGATAATCACTTATAATTCCCTTCTCCCTTGCAACCTTCTTTCTTCCCTCCTGCCTCCTGCCTCCTGCCTCCTGCCTTGTTGCAACCGAAGTGTAAGTATTCAACCGAACTTGATATTAGTTGCTGCCGCAAGTTCATCAGCAACAACAGTAGTCATGATTACACTTTGATAAATCTCCCGTAATATCCAGAGATGGTTAACTAGGGCAAGGTTACACAGAGATGAGGTGTCACTAACAACAATCACAACCAACCCCGATTTTTTAGGTTACGAATATCTTGGTTGAAGTCTTCCACATCGTAGTGAACACAAATTCCTCTACTAGCAATCAGTTGTTGGAAGTCGAGCAAGTGCATATTAGCAATTTTGCTGGCTCGACTGAGGGTGATATGTTCTTGCTCAAATAGGGCAATGGCTATTTCCTTAAGCCAGTCTAATTCATTGAAGTTATCGGTTTGGGTAAGATGGTTGGGGAGGTTAAGAACAATTTGCATGATCTAATGATACTGTAAATGCTTTCTTCTAAATCTTGTTTTTCCCACTCTAGTATATGTTGGGAATTGGGAATTGGGAATTGGGAATTGGGAATCAAATTGACGACATGTGTAGGGGCAGGTTCACCAACCATCCTTCGGTATCGACAAACCAATTACCTAAACCCACCCCGGTGATATGGTGCGTTACGCTAACGCTAACGGCACCCTACTGGCGTGACACACCTAAAATGGTTGTAAAGATAAGCTGAGGGAGCTGAGGGAGCTGAGGGAGCTGAGGGAGATATGGAAAAATCTATATCTACTCATCACTCATTACTCATTACTCATTACTCATTACTCATTACTCACCGTTCGCCTATTTTGTCTAGTGGTTAGCAAAAATTGTTATACGCTATATATAGTGTATTTCACTGATTTCAAAAACAAATCCAGATTGAGCGATCGCATACAATTGCAATTACACATT
>JAAHHL010001532.1 GCA_010672185.1 Caldora sp. SIO3E6
ATAACAACCCAACAAACCAGCTTACACACTTATGCAGCAAGCCCTAGTTACAAATTGAGGCTCAAAAGCTTTGATAATCAGCATTGTCGGTTACAAGGGAGGCGTGGGAAAAACCACTACAGCCGTCCACTTAGCCGGATACTTACAAACGAAAGTGCCTACTCTATTGGTAGACTCTGACAAAAACCGCAGCGCCCTAGTAACGCTTTGTTGGGTCTCGCTATCGCTCTACCCAACCTACATTTTTTGTGTCACGCCACTACGTTGGAACTACCACAATCTTCCCAACAATACCACGCTTCTCCATACGCAATAGTGCCTCAGATACCTCTGCTAAACCAATCACCTCATCAATAACTGGTTGTAACTTACCCTCAGCAACTGCTGGTATAACCAGATCCCGCAGTGTGTCCACACTTGCTTGATAGTCATTGTTGAACCATAGCCCAATGCCGTAGAGCTCGACATTACGTCCGATCAGTTTGAGTAGTGGCAGGGTCGCCTCTATACCCGTAGTATAACCATAGGAGACAATGCGGCCATGACTAGCGATCGCTTCTAGACAATGAGGCAAGGTTACTTTCCCTCCCCCATCTAGGGCTACTTGTACCCCAGTGTCGCCACAGATCCTCCGAACCTCAGATACTACATCCTGGTTGTTGTAGTCCAATACCTGTTCCGCACCAAGTTCCCTCAGACGCTCCACTTTGGCTGTAGTCCCCGCAGTTGCGATCGCTCTTCCTCCTAAAAGCTGAGCAAGTTGAATAGCAGCAGTTCCCACACCGCCACTACCGGGATGCACCAGTACCCATTCTCCTGGTTGGAGCTTTGCTTGGTGGATAAGTGCCATACTAGCTGTTAGGTAGGCGATGGGCAGACTGGCTGCTACTTCCCAAGAAATCTGCTCAGGAAGAGGTAGCAACTCATTTGCCGAACCCATCGCCATTTCGGCAAAAGCCCCCCTGACGTGCCCAACTACACGCATTCCAGGCACAAGTCCCGTCACTCCCTCTCCCACAGCATCCACCTCTCCAGCCGCTTCTTGACCGAGGATATGAGGTAGTCCAGTATAACCAACTCGATAGGTGCCGTAGGTAGTCTGTAGGTCAGAATTGTTCATTCCCGCAGCTCTAACCTTAATCCTGACTTCACCAGAGCCGGGAGATGGAACCTCCACATCATCCACTTGAACCGAATTCGGGCCATTTTGGTCGTGAATACGTACTGCTTTCATAAGAAATTAAGGCAACGAGGGAATAGAGAGCTGGGGGAGCTGGGGGAGCTGAGGAAGCTGAGGAAGAGGAATACAATTTTTCTGATCCCTTGGGGTATTTCCATATATGGGTTTTTTTAGCAGCCAAATGCCATATATGAAAGTTGAAACAAGCACGAACCTTTAACTTGTCACCAATGCCTAACACCTAACACCCATTGGTGACAAGTTAAGGTAAAGATGTTTTTGTCAAGGAAGACGCGGGGACGCGGGGACGCGGGGACGCGGAGATGGAAGAGCAGAGGAAGATGGATCACCACCATTTTTCTGAATCCTTGGTTATTTCTATATATAGAGTTTTGGAGAGTGACCAAACGCTATATATAGGAGTTGACAAAATGTGCAACCCTTTAACTTGTCACCAATGCCTAACACCTAACACCTAACACCTAACACCTAACACCTTCAACTAAACATACTGCTAACAGAACTGTCATCATGAACACGCCAAATGGTCTCTCCTAGTAGGTTAGCCACTGAAAGGATCTTTAGC
>JAAHHL010001533.1 GCA_010672185.1 Caldora sp. SIO3E6
TCAGATTTACTGGATATCCGAGCAAGGTTGCATGGTTCGGGATAAGCCTTTGAGTCTGATAGCCTAGATAGCCTGTGATATCACCTATACGGCGATTACTGCCATTGACAAACTGGTCATTGACTTCGATAATGGCAAAGTCGGCAGAATTGGGAACACCACCATTACTTGATGCCCATTCTCCCGTTGTAATTACCCAACTCCAAGTCCATTGGCGATAAGGTGCGACACCGTCTCGGTAGGAAGGAACAAACATGAAGTTGGAATAAAATCCACTACTTCCACCACTGCCTCGGTGAACACAATGACCAGCTGTGAGGATAATTCTTGGTCTGAGCACAGACGCAGAACAAACAAAATTAACTCCATTGTCCGAGAAAAAAAGCTTTCCAACAGTTCGGTAGGGGTAAGACCAATCAGCTGTCAGAGGAACAATCCTAGAACTTGTAAAGTAAGCACCGATAGAGCCCACATTGTTTGGTACTACTTCAGAATTACTGGGGGTTAGAGGAGTAAATAGTGGATTGGCATTAGGAGTCAAATTAACAATTGGCGGTTTGCCCTCACCAGAAACGGAAGGTAATGGTGGCTCTGTGGTAGATGAAGCTAAAGGAGCAAGGGCAGCTTGTGGAGGATCTAAAGATTGAGCATTAGCCATCTTCTCCGGAGTCCAATAAGTAGCGACTGAGTCTGACGCACTATTGGTGGTTACAGCAGTATTTTCTTTGGAGACAGGAACTTGTTGTGCTAGCAGAGAATTCGGGAATACAGCTACAAGAGCAGCTGTCGAGAAGGCCAAATATTTCCTTACAGCTTTGAGTTTCATGGTTTATTCAAAGTGTTATTCCAGAGCATACTTAGTTAGGCAAATTGCAATAGTGCTCAGTTAAAGCAAGGAGCACCACATTGAATTTTGCCTTAACAGAATTATTAGTACTATATCAATGTTTTCTTTGTAAAGAGTAAATTTATATTAAAAGATATCTAGAAAGGGAAAAGTAGACATTGTGTGGAATCAGATTGAGGCTATTTTTTATCGCAGTACGCACTAAAGTTAGGACAACTCTTACTTCTAAACCTTGTTAGAGTCAACTTCTGCCTTCTGCCCTCTGCCTTCTGCCTTCTGCCTTGCGCGTAGCGCTAGATTCTTGACAATGCCTACCCTAAAACTTGCGATCGCTTACTAATCTCAAGCTTTCTGGATTTTGCCGTAAGGTCGTTTTAAATAATGCCCACTAGGGGAACCAATAACCTGTCCCTGATCATAAATCAGGTTACCCCGTAAGAAGGTACTCTTAACCCGTCCCGTTAACTCCACTCCCTCAAAAGGAGTATACCCCTGTTGAGACTCCGACTCAGTAGCACGAACAACAAAAGTTTCACTAGGATCTAACAGCACCAAGTCAGCATCATAACCAACAGCAATATCCCCCTTCTCTAGCAAACCAAAGCGCTGAGCTGGATTCCAGCACAATAACTTAGCCATCTGATTGTAGGACATACCCCGCTTGCTACCCTCACTAAACACACCGGAAAGCAAGTATTCCGTGCCCCCAAAGCCAGCCTTTGCTAACCAGATATTGCTAGGGTATTCCCTACTTACCTTTTTTTCCGCTGAACAGCAGGCATGATCACTAACAATCCAATCTATTTGCTCGTTAAGTACTGCTTGCCATAAATATTCCACATCCTCGCGGGGACGGATTGGTGGGTTTACTTTAGCACGGGCAGCAGCAGGAGTATTAACATCTAGCAGCAAATGTCCA